>JAISNZ010000053.1 GCA_031275955.1 Desulfovibrio sp.
CCCTCGCTGACGTTCGGGACGAACGGCCCCTGCACCCCCGTTAAGTATTTCAATGGAATACGAAATGAGGGGGTTCGGGGCAGAGCCCCGCTAAATCAGTATTTCCCCGGGAAAACGACGAAAAAGAGAGAATCGCCATGACTGTGAAAAAAATATTCCCGGCCCTGCTGTTTTTGCTTGCCGGGGCGCTTCTGGGCCAGGCTCTGCCCCGGCTCACCCCCTTCCCCCCTTCCGCGGGCGAGTCCCGCGGCCCGGGGGCGGACGCCCCCGGCAAAAGGGAAGGCGCAGTGCTGTACTGGTACGATCCCATGTATCCGGGAACCCATTTTGACAAGCCCGGCAAATCCCCGTTCATGGACATGGATCTGGTGCCCAAATACGCCGGGAGCGACGATGGGGCGGGCATCCGCATCGATCCGGCCCAGGTGCGGAATCTGGCTGTGCGCACGGAAAAGGCGCGTTGGGGGAGGCTGCTCTTTTCCCGGGATATCCCCGCCAATGTCGAGTTCAACGACTACCAGCTCGCAAGGGTGCAGCCGAGGGCCGAGGGATTCGTGGAGAAGACCTATTCCCTGGCGGTGGGCGACAGCGTGCGGGCCGGCGACCCCCTGGCGGAGATCACTGTTCCTGGCTGGGCCTCGGATCAGAGCGAATACCTGCTCCTGATCAGCCGGAAGGCCGATGCCCGGATCATCCGGGGCGTGCGCGAACGGATGCGCCTGACCGGGATGCCGGAGGAAATGCTCAAGGCCGTGGACTCCACCGGCCGGGTCCAGACCCGCATGACCATCCACGCCCCCGGCGACGGCGTGCTCACCAGCCTTGACGTCTATCCCGGCATGAACGTCAACAAAAACATGACCATCGCCACGATCCAGGGCACAGACCCCGTCTGGGTGACGGCCGACATCCCCGAGCGCGACGTGCATCTTGTCCGGGACGGCCTGAGGATCCGGGTCTCCGTGCCGGCCTGGCCCGACAGGGTCTTTTCCACGCGGACCTTCTCCCTCCTGCCGAAGGCCGACCTCTCCACCCGCACGGTGCCCCTGCGCCTCGTCCTGGAGAACGGGGAGGGACTCCTGAAGCCCGGCATGAGCGCCACTATCCGCCTGCGGGGGACAGGGGAGGAGTCCCTGCTGATTCCCACCCAGAGTTTGATTGATCTCGGTGAGGAGCAGCGCGTCATCACCAGGGCGCCTGACGGCAGGTTTGTTCCCAGGAGGGTCCAAATCCTGCGCTCTTCAGGCGAGGAAACCGCCCTGGCCTCCGGCCTGGACCCGGGTGAGGAGGTGGTGGTCTCCGGCCTGTTCCTGATTGATTCCGAGGCCAACCTGCGCGGGGCGCTGGAGAGGATGCGCCGGGACAGCGGGGAGTCCGCCGGCCGGGACGGGCCCGCCGGGGAGGTACAGCCATGATTGCCCGCCTGATCCGGGCCTGCATGGCGAACCGCTTCTTTGTCCTGCTCGGCGCGGGCATTCTCTCCGCCTGGGGACTCTGGGCCATTGCCAATACCCCCGTGGACGCGCTGCCGGACCTGTCCGACACGCAGGTCATCATCAGAACCTCATACCCCGGCAAAGCGCCGCAACTGGTGGAAAACCAGATCACCTACCCGCTGACCACGGCCATGCTCTCGGTTCCAGGGGCGAAAACCGTGCGGGGCTTTTCCACCTTCGGGGATTCCTACGTCTACATCATCTTTGAGGACGGCACGGACCTCTATTGGGCCCGCAGCAGGGCGCTCGAATACCTGAACCAGGTCCAGAGCCGGCTCCCCTCCGGAGTCGTTCCCTCTCTGGGGCCTGACGCCACGGGCATCGGCTGGATTTTTGAATACGCCCTGGCGGACCGCGGCGGCCGGCACGATCTGGCCGAACTGCGTTCCCTGCAGGACTGGCTGCTGAAATTTGAACTCTCCTCCGTGCCCGATGTCGCGGAAGTCGCCTCCGTGGGCGGGGCGGTCAAGCAATACCAGATTGTGGTCGATCCCGTGAAAATGGCCCAGTATCAAATTCCCCTGGACTCCGTCCTGGAGGCGCTGAAGGCTTCCAACCAGGAGGGGGGGGGATCGGTGGTCGAACAGGCCGGATCGGAGTATATGGTCAGGGCGAGCGGCTATCTCCAAAGCCTGGATGATTTTCGCAGGATCGTGCTCAGGGCTTCGGACAAGGGCACTCCGGTCTATCTCGGGGATGTGGCGGCCCAGATCCGGCTTGGCCCGGAAATGCGGCGCGGCCTGGTGGATCTCGACGGAGAGGGCGAGGTGGCCGGCGGCATTGTGCTCATGCGTTCCGGCAAGAACGCGCGGGAGGTGATCCGGAACGTGCGGGCCAGACTGGACAGTCTGCGCCAAAGTCTTCCGGAAGGCGTGGAAATCGTCACCACCTATGACCGCAACCAGTTGATCGAGCGGGCCGTGGACAACCTCTCCTACAACCTTTTGGAAGAATTCCTGGTGGTCGCCGCGGTCTGCGCCCTCTTTCTCCTGCATCTGCGCTCGGCCCTGGTGGCCATCATTTCCCTGCCGCTGGCCCTCTTCGCCTCTTTCATCATCATGTATTACCAGGGAGTTTCCGCGAACATCATGTCCCTCGGCGGCATAGCCATCGCCGTCGGGGCCATGGTGGACGCCTCCGTGGTCACGGTGGAAAACAGCCACCGCAAGCTGGAACGCTGGGAACGCGAACACCCCGGTTCGCGCCTGACCCAGGATCAGCGCTGGGAACTCGTTACCGGGGCGGCCCTGGAAGTGGGGCCGGCCCTGTTCGTCAGCCTGCTGATCATCACCCTGTCCTTTCTCCCGGTTTTCTCCCTGCAGGGGCAGGAGGGACGGATGTTCCGGCCCCTGGCCCTGACCAAACTCTATGCCATGGGCGCGGCGGCGCTGCTGTCCGTGATGATCATTCCGGTACTCACCGGGCTCTGGGTGCGGGGCAAGATCCCCCCGGAGGACCGGAGCAGCCTGAACCGCTGGCTGATCAAGGGCTACACCCCCCTTATCCGGATTGTGCTCCGTTTTCCCAAAACGACCCTGGCCCTGGCCCTGGCCCTGGCCCTGGCCTCCCTCTGGCCGCTCTCCCGCCTGGGCGGAGAGTTTCTGCCGCGCATGGACGAAGGGGATCTGCTCTATATGCCCTCTTCCCTGCCGGGGGTATCGGCCGCGGAAATCGGCCGCATCCTTCAAATTACCGATAAGTTGATCATGACAGTACCCGAGGTGGAGCAGGTCTTCGGCAAGGCCGGCCGGGCGGAAACCGCCACGGACACGGCCCCCATCGAGATGCTGGAGACCACCATCCGGCTGAAGCCCAAAGATCAGTGGCGCGAAGGCATGACCATAGCCGGAATCATTGAGGAGCTGGACGCCGCGGTGCGGCTGCCGGGACTTGCGAACCTCTGGGTCCCCCCCATCCGCTCCCGCATCGACATGGTCTCCACAGGGGTGAAAAGCCCTGTGGGCATCAAGATTTCCGGGGCGGACATGAAGGCCGTCGATCAGGCGGCAACGGCCATCCAGACCGCCGTCCGGGATGTGCCGGGGGTCGCCTCGGCCCTGGCGGAATCCCTCACCGGCGGCCGCTATGTGGACGTGGACATCAGGCGCGAACAGGCGGCCAGATACGGCATGAACGTCGGCGACGTGCAGAAGTTCATCACCTCGGCCATCGGCGGGGAAAATGTCGGCGAAACCGTGGAAGGGGTGGCCCGCTATCCCATCAATCTGCGCTATCCCCAGGCCTACCGCGACAGCCTCGCCTCCCTCCGGAGCATGCCGGTGCTTACGCCCTCCGGCCGGCAGGTCCTTCTGGAAGATTTGGCCGACATCCGCATGATTGCCGGGCCGACCATGCTGAAAAGCGAAAACGGGCGGCTGGCGAGCTGGCTGTATATTGACGCGCGGGACCGGAGCCTGCTTGACATCGTGCGCGATCTGGACGCCGCCATACGGGAAGAGGTGCGGCTCCCGCCGGGGGTGAGCTATTCCTTCACTGGGCAGTACGAGCTGATGGAGAGGGCCGATGCCCGGCTGCGGCTCATGGTTCCGGCGACATTGCTGATCATCTTCATCCTCCTGTATGCGGAATTCCGGAGCGCGGGCGAGGCCCTGCTGATCATGGGCTGCCTGCCCTTCGCCCTTGTGGGCGGAATTTGGTTCATGTACCTTCAGGGCTATGCCCTCTCGGTGGCCTCGGGGGTCGGTTTCATCGCCCTGGCGGGGCTGGCCGCCGAATTCGGCGTGGTCATGCTCGTCTATCTGAAGCATGCCGTGGCGGAGAGGCCGGCCCTCGCCTCGCCCGGCGCCGCGACGCAGCGCGAGGTGGACGAAGCCATTTACGACGGCGCTGTGCTGCGGGTCCGGCCCAAGGCCATGACCGTCATCACCACCGTGGCCGGGCTTCTGCCCATTTTCTGGCGGGCCGGCGCCGGTTCCGAGATCATGACCCGCATAGCCGCCCCCATGTTCGGCGGCATGGTCAGCGCGGCGTTCCTGTCCATGTTTATTGTCCCGGCGGCCTATAAGCTCCTCCTGAGCCGCAGACTGTCGGGAAAGGACAGGGGCGCGTGAGCGTCGCGGCCTCCCCGGGGAGCTTGCGGAACGTTCCCGATGGATCTATACAACTTTTCTCTGAGGATGCGACTGGAAGGCGAAAATGCCCTGAAAACTGTCGCCTCGTCAAGCCGTAAAGGCGCCTGGCGGCCGCGCGGCCGCCCGCCGCAGAGGCGCGACGCACCTTTTGGGGAGGAAAATCCATGGAAAGCAAAGTTCTTGAAGTCTTGCGGAAAGCTGGCAAACCCCTGCGCCCCGGCGACATTGCCAAGGAATTGAGCGCGGATTCCAAAGAGATCGGCAAGGCCATTGACGGCCTGAAAAAGGCGGGGAAAATCCATTCGCCCAAGCGTTGTTTCTACGCCCCGGTCTGATACCAAGTTGCGTTCAAACTCGTTTGAATGCAAGACGCCAAAGTTTTTGAAAAACAGGCAAAGCCTGATTTTTCAAAAACTTGCGGGCAGCGGCTTCGCCTCTGCCCTACCAATCAGCTTTCCATTGAAAGCAAATTGGTCTGAAACCGCCCGCGCGTCGGCTTGGCGGGCTGGATCAGTCCCGCCCTCCCCGCCGCGGATTGAAACTTTCCCTGGGGAATCTTTGTCGGGCATAGCGCCGGTTGACGGCGCATGAACATCTCCAGCAAAACGGAGTTCCCCTCGTGAACCGCTCCAGGGAGGCAGCATGAATATCGTCATCACCTACGGCACCTATGATCTCCTGCACATCGGGCACATCAGCATGCTCAAGCGCTGCCGCTCCCTGGGCGACAGACTCATTGTCGGGCTGTCCACGGACGCCTTCAATCTGAAGATGAAAAACAAGGTCTGCATCCAGACCTACGCGGAACGCAAGGAAATCCTGGAGGCCCTGCGCTGGGTGGATCAGGTCATTCCCGAGGAAAACTGGGAGCAGAAAAGCGCGGATGTGGAAAACTACTCCGTGGACGTCTTCGCCATCGGGGACGACTGGAAGGGGAAATTCGATTTTTTGAAATCCCTCTGCAAGGTCATCTACCTGCCCCGCACGGAGGGCATTTCCACGACCCTGCGCAAAAACCAGATTGTTCAGACCTTCAGTCTGCCGGGACTGCGCAATCCCGGCACCGCCCCTGATGAAACGCCCTGATCCCGCCCGGGCCCGCATTCTGCGCGATGCGCGGAGCAAGGCCGCTGTTTTGGAAATCCTGGACCCGGATGCCCCGGAGGAGGCCGACGAATGCCAGACCTTCTCGCCCCTGGGCGCCTCTGTGGGCCGCTGGAGCCTCTATGCGGGAGGGACGCGGCGCGGGCTGGACCTCTCCGTCCCCCTGGCCGAAGGAACCGGCCCCGGCCGCTTTCCCCTGCCCCTCGTGGGCAAGGAACGCCGCCTCTTTGCCCTGCGCCTCCGGGATCAGGTCTATTTTCTTGCCGAGCGGCGGCTCCCCATGGCCGGGGGCTTCAACGTCCGGGACCTTGGCGGCCTTGTCGGCGCGGATAACCGGCGGGTGATCTGGGGCAGTATCCTCCGCGCGGATGACCTGCAGGCGCTCACCCCGGACGATCAGGCCTATCTCGCCGGCCTGCCCCTGCGCACAGTGCTGGATTTTCGCCTGGAGCAGGAAGCCGCCCGCTTCCCGGACAGGCTCCCCCCCACCGTGCGCCGCCGCCTTTCGCGCCCCATCCTCGCCGGCGCCCGGAACGCCGGGGCGGCCTCCTTTTCCGAGGAGGAAGCCGACGCCTTCATGACGGACATCTACCGCTACCTGGCTCTGGCTGAAAAACCCCTCGCCGTTTACCGGGAACTGTTTCACCTCCTGCAATGGGAGGAAGACGCCCAGCCCCTGCTCTTTCACTGCTCCGCCGGGAAGGACCGCACCGGCTTTGCCGCCGCCCTTGTCCTCCTCAGCCTGGGCGTTCCCCAAGAGACGGTCCTGCGCGACTATCTGGCCTCCCGCCTCTGTCTGACGGGGAAATATCCTTCTTCCGCCGGCATTTTTTCCGTCCGGGAGATCTATCTGCGGACGGCTCTGGAGGAAATCGTCCGCGTTCACGGCTCCCTGGGCGGCTATCTGGAAAACGTCCTCGCCGTGGATCAGGAGCGGATGCGCCGCCTCTATCTGGAGCGGATGCCGCAAGCCTGGAAAAAATGAGGAAGGGCGTTTGCGCGAGATTTCTCAGCGGATTGAAAGGCGCTATTCCACCCGGCGCTTTTGGAGGTGATCCCGCGCGATGACGGCGAGGAGGTTCATCCCCAGCGTCAGCAGGAGGAGCATCAGGGCCGTGCCGAACTGCAGGGGCCGGGTCTTGACGATCTCCGTGCCGGAAGTGGCCAGGACATAGATATGGTTGGGCAGGGCCATGACCGGGCTGAAGAGGGAATCCACCCCCTTTGTGCTGAAAAAGACCACCGCCGTCAGCATGACGGCCGCCGTCTCCCCGGCTGCCCGGGCAACCCCCAGGATGACCCCGGTCAGCATTCCCGGCAGGGCTGCGGGCAGAACAACGCGCAGGATGGTCTGGCTCTGGGTGGCGCCAAGGGCCAGGGACGCCTCCCGGTAGGTCGCGGGCACCTGGCGCAGGGCTTCTTCCGCCGTGCCGATGATCATGGGCAGAGTCAGCGCCGCCAGAGTCAGCACGCCGGAAAGCAGGGAGATGCCGAAGCCGCAGGTGATGACGAAGAAGCTCATGCCGAACAGGCCGAAGACAATGGAGGGAACGCCGGAAAGGTTATCCACGCCGAGCCGCGCGTAGCGGGCAAAGGGGGATCTGCCCGCGTATTCGTGCAGGTAGACGGCGGAAGCCACCCCGAGGGGGAAGGAGACGCAGATCCCTCCCAGGGCGAGCAGGGCCGTGCCCACGACGCAGGGCCAGATGCCGCCCTCGGTCATGGCTTCGCGCGGCGGCTCGCTGAAAAATTCCCAGGACAGCGCCGGCAGGCCGTTCCAGACGAGATAGCCGCAGACAAGGACCAGGGCCGCGATATTGACGACGGCCGCGAGGCGGAGCAGGAGGAACATCAGGCTTTCCCGGATTTTCCGGCGGACAAGGACAGAATCGCGCATGGCTTTCTCCCCGGAAGAAGGGTTGGTCATCCCGTCATCCATTGATTTTTCTCCGCGATGCGCCGGGCGACAAGGGTAAAGATCAGGGTGCAGACAAAGAGCAGCAGGCCCATGGCGAAGAGGGCGTGGTACTGGTCTCCGCCGAAGGACGCCTCCGCGATTTCCGCGGCGATGGCGGCAGGCAGGGGCCGTACCGGATCAAAGAGGGAGGATGGGAAAATGCCGGCTCCTCCGGCCACCATAAGGACGACCATCGTCTCGCCGATGCTGCGCGAGATGCCGAGCATGCAGGCTGTGCAGATGCCGGAGAAAGCCGCCGGAATCACCACCCGGACGGTGGTTTCCCAGCGGGTCGCCCCCAGGGCCAGGGAAGCCTCGCGCAAAGAGCGCGGGACGGCGAACAGGGCGTCCTCGGAAACGGAGCAGATGGTCGGCACACTCATAAAGGCCAGCATCATCCCGGCGTTCATCAGGTTCAGGCCGGTATCAAGGTCCAGCCAGCCCTGGAGCAGCGGGGCGACAACAGCCATGCCGAAAAAGCCCACCACCACCGAGGGCAGGGCCGCGAGTAGCTCCACCAGGGGCTTGACGATCCGGCGCAGGGGAGAGGGGGCGATTTCCGTCAGCCAGACGGCGGTCATCACGCCGAGGGGAACGGCCAGGGCCGAGGCCACGACCGTCACCGCGGCGGAACCCGCGAGAAAGGCGAGGATGCCGAAGTCCGGGGGGGTTGCCGTGGGGTACCAGTCCCTGTTGAAGAAGAACTCCCGCGGGGATAGCCGCAGAAAAGCCGGCAGGCCTTCCATGAACAGAAAGACCAGGATCAGACCGAGAATAAAGAGGGAACACCCGGCAACACCCGCCAGAAAACGGCGTATCCAGAGTTCCTTGCGCGCCACCCGTGCCGTCAACATCCGTATCCTCCTTGCCGCGCTTTGCCCCCGCGGCGGACGCTCCGCGCTCCTCCCGCCGCGGGAATCCGCAGGCCAAGGAAATGCCGATTTATCGGGGCTCCGCCCCGAACCACCTCATTTCGTATTCCATTGAAATACTTAACTGGGGGTGCAGGGGCCGTTCGTCCCGAACGTCAGCGAGGGCGAACTCATCCTGTCAGGATGCCCCTGCTGGGGGGGGTTGAGTGGGCAAAGCCCCCTCAAAGGGAATAAATCAGCGTTTCCCTAATCCCCGCGGCGGGAGGAGCGTCCGGGACTCCGCCCTACTTTTTCCCCAAGGGAATAAAACCTGTTTCCGCGACGATCTTCTGGCCCTTGCTGGGGTCAAGCAGGAAATCCACCAGTTTTTTTACGGGTCCCGCCGGCGCGCCGTTGGTGAAGATGTACAATTCGCGGGAAATGGGCCAGGCGCGGGAAAGTGCGGTTTCCCGCGTGGCTTCCACGCCGTTCAGGTTGATTTTCTTCAGGGAGGCGTCCAGGTAGCCGAAACCGATATAGCCGATGGCCCGCCTGTTGTTGGCCACGGCCTGCGCCACGCCTCCGTTGGAGGATTGCAGCAGGGCGGAGGGGAGCACCTTTTCCTTCTTCATGATGAATTCCGAAAAAATCTCGAAGGTCCCGGAGGCGCTGTCGCGGGAAACGACGACAATGGCGCCTTCCTTGCCGCCGACGTCTTTCCAGTTGACGATCCTGCCCGCGTAGATGTCCCGGAGCTGTTCCGCGGAAAGGTTCCTCACCGGATTTTCCGGATGGACCACCGGAACAAGGGCGTCCACGGCAATGGAGGCGCGGACAGGATTCACGCCCGCGGCCTTGCCGTCCGCGACCTCGGAGTCCTTGATGTCGCGGGAGGACATGGCCACCTGGCACAGCTTCTCGTTGAGGGCCTTGATGCCGGTGCCCGACCCGCCGCCGGAAATGGCGAGGGAGATGTCGGGATTGGCGGCCATAAAGGCTTCTCCGGCTTTCTGCATGACCGGCAGCACCGTGGTGGAGCCGGTGATCAGGATCTCTTCCCTGGCAGCGGCATTGTCCGCGGCAAAGGCCGCAAGGCAAACCGGCAGCGCGCATAGGGAAAGGAGACGTTTCAGGGAACTCATGAAAAACTCCTTGGTAAGATGTTTGGCGGTCTTCGTCTTCCCCGCAGGTTGAAGACACTTTCCCCCGCCGGGGTGACAAGGCCGTGACAGGCGGGTGGATTCCGTATGACGGATTTGTCACCAAACTGTCGCCCTTTTTCCCCGCGCCTGACGCAAAAAGCGGCCAGTGTCGGAATATGCCGGAACAGACGCCTTTATCCGCGGGGGATCCGCCCATCAAACGCCCCGTCAGCCGCAGGGAGGAAGGCTTCCTGCCCGCCGAAGCAGCGCTTTCCAAAGGGAATGCGTCCGGCAGGTTGACAACGGCGCCTGGACGGAGACAGTATTTTTCGGGGAAAATCCCGCGGAAGGGGAAAGGCCATGACGCAGCAGACCATCCTCCTGGTGGAAGACGAAAAGGACATCCGCGATCTTCTGGCCCTGCATCTTCAGCGCGAGGGCTTTGCCGTGCTTGAGGCCGGCGACGGGCTCCAGGCGGTGGATCTGGCCCGGAAAAGGAAGCCGGATCTCATTCTGCTGGATCTAATGCTGCCGGGCCTGGACGGCCTTGGCGTCAGCAAGGCCCTGCAGCGCGACCCCGGAACAGCCTCCATCCCCATCCTCATGCTCACGGCCCGGGGAGAGGAGGTGGACCGCATCGTGGGACTGGAACTGGGCGCGGCCGATTATGTGGTCAAACCTTTCAGCCTGCGGGAAGTGCTGCTGCGCATCCGGGCGGTGCTCCGGCGCGGCGCGGCCCCTGTCGACGCCCTGCCCCTGCGCTGGAACGACATCTCCCTGGATACGGCCGGACATGTGGTCCTGGCCGGCGGCGTTCCGGTGAGCCTGACCCTGACGGAATTTCGTCTGCTGGAGGATCTTTTGCGCAACAAGGGCAAGGTGCGCAGCAGGGAACAGCTTCTGGACTCGGTCTGGGGCTACAGTTTTGAAGGGTACGCCCGCACTGTGGATACCCATGTGCGCCGGTTGCGGGCCAAACTCGGGGAGGCGGCCGCCGGCATAGAGACCGTGCGCGGCATAGGGTACCGCGCCAGAGGATAGGCATGCTCTCCCATTCCGGCTCCCTGCAGGGCAGACTTTTCTGGGCCTTTGCCCTGGTCACGGCCGTCGCCGCGGCCCTTTCCGCCCTCCTGGCCCGCAACGCCCTGTACGAGGATCATCTGGCCCTGGCCAAAAGACAGGCCCTCGCCCAGGCGGCCTTCGCCGGGAGCATCCTGGACGCGCGCCCTTCCGAAGAACAGATCCGGCGGCTTTTCCGCGCCGGCCGGGAACCGGCTTCCCGCCTGACCCTTGTGGACGCCTCGGGACGGGTCCTGCGCGATTCGCGCCTCGACGCGGAAGCTCTGAAGGATCTGGACAACCACAACGACCGCCCGGAAATCCGGGACGCCCGCGCCGGCGGTACGGGCGTCTCCCTGCGCCGGGGGGACAGCCTCGGGCTTGAGGCCGTGTACGCGGCGGCGCTCCTTCAGGATGGGCGCGTCCTGCGCATCGCCGTGCCCCTTGCCGCTATCCGGAGCGAGACAGAGAAAAATTTCTCCTCCGTCGGCCTGATCATCGCGGGCATGGCGGTCTTTTGTCTGCTGCTTTCCATGGGCGTCGCCCGGCGCCTGCGCAGGGCCATGGACAACATGGCCGAAGCGGTGGCCGCCATCTCCCGCGACCGGGCGCGCAGCCGTCTGAGCAAGGTGCCCGGCAGGGAGTTTCTGCCTCTGGCTTACGCCGTCAATCACATGGCGGACACGATTGAAGACTACGTCCGCACCGTAAGCGACCAGCAAAGCCAGTTGGAGACCATCCTTGACAGCATGCATGAGGGCGTGCTGGTCCTCGGTCCCTCCGGCAAAATCCGGCGTTGGAACAGGGCCCTGGCCGCTCTGCTGCCCTCTGTCGCGGAGGCGGAGGGCAAGCCGCTCCTGGAGGGCATTCCTGTCCCCGCCCTGCAGCGCCACGCGGAAGAACTGCTCGGGCGCGACCCGCGCGCGCCGGCGCCTGCCGCCGGGAACGCCGCCGTGCAATTCGAGCTGCCCTCCGGACGCTTTCTCCTGGCCCATCTGTCCCGCCCGGTCACGCCCAACGACTCCCTAGGCGCCGTGCTCGTGGTCTATGACGCCACGGAAATCATGCGCCTTGAACGCGTGCGCCGGGATTTCGTTTCCAACGTGTCCCACGAACTGCGCACCCCTCTGACCGCCATCGCGGGCTACGCCGAAACCCTGGCCTCCGCGGAGGATCTGGACGAAGGGTACCGGAATTTCGCCAGGATTATCCACAAGCACGCCACCGCTCTGGCCGGGGTGGTCAGCAACCTGCTGGCCCTGGCCCGGATTGAGGACGCCCGGGAAAACATCGCCTTCACGCCCACGGACGCGGAAGCCGTGCTCCAAAACGCCCTGGGAGCCTTCCGCGATCAAGCCGCCGCCAAGGGCGTCCTGATCAGCATTGAGCTGGACGGGGGGCGCGTTCTCGCCAACCCGCCGCTTCTGGAACAGGTCTTCCGCAATCTGCTGGAAAATGCCTGCCGCTACGCTCCTGCGGAAAGCGAGATCCGGATCCGCTCCCAAAAACAGGGGACAACGGCCTTGTTTACCGTTTCCGACCACGGTCCCGGCATCCCCCGGGAGGCGCTGCCGCGCATCTTTGAACGCTTCTATCAGGTGAAGAAGGAGCGCAACAGCGGAACGGCGGGCGTCGGCCTGGCCATCTGCAAGCACATCATTGAGCGCCACGGGGGGCGGATCTGGGCGGAAAGCCCCTGCGCAGGCGCGGCCACGGCCATGCTCTTCACCCTGCCCCTGGCCCCCGGGGCAGAAGGAATCCTCCCATGACGACCCTCTGCGCCCTGACGACGCGCAACCTGGATTTCTTTTACGGCAAGACCCAGGCCCTGTCCGACATCTCGCTGGATTTTCCGGAGAACCGGGTCACAGCCCTCATCGGTCCCTCGGGCTGCGGTAAGAGCACCTTTCTGCGCTGCCTCAACCGCATGAACGACCTCATCCCCGGCAGCAGCGCCCGGGGAAAAGTCCTGCTGGACGGGGAAAACGTCCTTGCCCCGAATACGGACGTCGTGCTCCTGCGCCGCCGCGTGGGCATGGTCTTCCAGAAACCCAACCCCTTTCCCAAGACCATTTTCGAGAATGTGGCCTACGGCCTGCGGGTGAACGGGATGAAGAAGGCAGCGGCCCTGCGCGAAAAGGTGGAAGAGTCCCTCCAGCGCGCGGCCCTTTTCAGCGAGGTCAAAGACCGCCTGCACGCCCCGGCCTTCTCCCTGTCCGGCGGCCAGCAGCAGCGC
>JAISNZ010000086.1 GCA_031275955.1 Desulfovibrio sp.
ATTCTGAAATTGCTCTAAAATCGGGATTCATAGGTGAAAATCGCCATGGTTGACAATTCCGGGTCCGCATGGACATCAATGGAGCTGTCAAAAGGAGGCGTTTTCGGAACATAGGCGACTTTGAAGGAACGGATCTCCAAAGTCGCCTTTTTCCCTTCCCGCGCAAGAATTCTGGCGACAAATTCAAGATAGTCCCCGGCAAACACCGGGGAATAGAACCGGCAGACCTCCATGCCCGTGCAACGGCCCCGGTTGGCGTATATTTTTGTCATAAACCGGGCGGCCACATCGCCCATGTACAGTAGGGAACGCGCGCCGTTCACCAGTCCGCCGCCGTAATGGGCATCGCGTTCGGACATTCTGTAGCGCATGGTCAGGGTAGTATCCTTGTCGGTCGTCATGGCTGTTCCTCCTTACGGCAGAGCTCGCCAGGGATTGTTCACGATGCCGTCGGGCTGCGCGCCCCTCTGGCGATCCCTGGTAACAATGAGGATGACCGTGCCATCCATGACCAGTCTTGGCTGATCAAAACAGACCATCTCTTCCGGATGCGCCCCGGCTTTGCCCGCGCGGGCGGCGGTGGTGGCGACCTTCCAGACCTCCATGAGAATTTCGCGAGAGGTATTGCCTGTCTTGAGCAAAGAGGCCTTAAACTCTATCTGATCCCCCACATAGACTTCTTCATAGATCTTGACGCCGTTATAGCCAAGCGCCAGAGATTCATCGCCGTCATGCAGGATGACGATTTCCGTCTCAACATCTCCGATGAACTCCAGCAGACGACCCACGGGCACAATTCCGAAAGGGTCATTGCTGTCTGCCGTACTCATGTTGTAATGCAGCGCTGCGGTTGTTCTCATGATCTTCCTCCTGCTTTGTTCGGAATTCCTCTCGCATATCTCTCTAGAAGACGCCCTCCTCCTTTAGCCTTGCCACCTGTTCAGCGCTCAGGCCGAAAATTTCCCCTGTATGCTGCCCCAGAAGCGGGGCGGGCGTGTCCACGGAGCCGGGGGTTGCCGAAAGCTTGATGGGAACGCCCTGAACGTGGCAGTCGCCCGCGCTGGGATGCTCAATATGGACCATCATCTCCCTGGCCAGGATATGCGGATGCTCAATGGCTTCCTTGATGTTCAGCACCGGCCCGCAGGGGACCCCGGCCTTTTCGAAGATGCGCTCAAGTTCCGCCTTGGTTCTGGTTTTCGTCCAGCTGTTGATGGCGTCCCGCAGGTCGGGCAGGTAGTTGTCCACCCGCAGGCCGTTGTCCGCGTATCGGGGATCCTCGGCCAGCCGCGGCATGTCCATGGCCTCGCACATGGAGCGGAAGAGCCTGTCCGTGCCGACACCCATGGCCACATAGCCGTCACTGGCCTCAAAGACGTCAAAGGGCGCGATGGTGGGATCGATGTTGCCCTTGCGCTCCGCGATGACTCCGTTGGCGGTATACAGGGGAATGGCGTTTTCCAGCAGGCTGAAGATGGTGTCCACCATGGAGACGTCCACCATCTGGCCTGTGCCGGTTTTTTCTCTGTGCAGCAGGGCCGTGAGGACGCCCACGCAGAGAAAGGTTCCGGTGACGTTGTCCGCCACGGAAGGGCCGCACTTCACCGGAGGCGCGTCCGGATAGCCGGTCAGGGAAATCATGCCCCCCATAGCCTGCGCCACCATGTCATAACAGGGACGGTGGGCAAGGGGGCCGTACTGGCCGAAGCCGGAACTAGCCGCGTAAATAATTCCGGGGTTGACGCGGCGCAAGGTTTCATAGTCCACCTTGAGCTTTTTGGCCACGCCGGAGCGGTAATTTTCGACCACGACATCCGCTGTTTTCACCAGGCCATAAAACAATTCCAAGGCTTTCGGGTGTTTCAGATTCAGCGTGCCGCCCTTTTTATTCCGGTTCAGGTAGGTATAAAAGGCGCTTTCCCCGCCCTGCGCATGGAAGGGGATAAAGTCGCGGCACTGATCTCCTTCCGGGGGTTCTATCTTGAGCACCTCCGCGCCCTGATCGGCGAGAAGCATACAACAAAATGGCCCGTTGTAAGCGTGGCACAATTCGATAACTCTGATGCCTTCCAATGCTTTCATCTCTCTTCCTTGAGTTGATGGTTTGCGGAAATCACGGGCCGCTTCCGGCAAAGTGGCGCTATTACACAGCCGCTTGTTTTGTCGGGTCGAAAACGTACCGCTCTTCCTTCCAGAAGACAAAATGCCCCAGCAGCCAGCCGACGACCATGAACCAGACAAAGCCAAGGCCGTCCGCCTGGCCGGGAATCCGGGCCAGGCCGGGGATGCCGTCCGCGATGCCGAGCATGGGCAGCCACAGGTGCAGGGCGTCCAGCAGGCCGTAAAGAGTTGTGGCATAGCAAGCGCCACGCATACCGCCCAAATAAGGAGTGAGGAAACACAGGCACAAAGTCAGGGCTATGGCTGGGGGGTAAATAAGCTGCAGGACGGGGGTAACCCATTTGACGATGGTGGCCAGGCCGGTGATGGAAGTCAATATAGCGCAAATGGAGGTGAGGATGCAAGCGGCGATATAGCTCAGCCTGCCCTTGGTCGCGCTGGCGAGAAACCTGCCGCAGCCGGAGATAAGCCCGATGGCCGTGGTCAGGCAGGCCAGAATCAGGCACAGGTTGAAACCCATGCCGGCGGCGGTGCCCATCTGCTCAAGCACGATGGTCGCGGACAACTTGGCGTAATGCACATCCGGCAGAATCACACTGGCGGTGCTGCCGCGGAACATTTCGCCGCACTGGATGGCGGACATAATCAGGAAACCCAGAAGACCCGTCAGGACGAGATAGAAATTCAGCCTGGATGTCGTCGGACCCAGGCGATGCCTGATGTCCACAATGATGATGCTGGCAAACATCAGGGCGCAGATCAGATCTATGGTCTGATAGCCGTCCACGAACCCCCGGGCAATGACGGAACCCTCAAAATTGGGCGGCGCCTGCGGACCCAGAGGGTGGATGACGGCATAGCCGATCATGATGATTTCCACCAGGATCAGCGCGGGGACGAGAATCCTGGTCAGCTTGTCGATAATCTTCGTTTCCTTGTAAAGAAACCAGAAGGTGATGGCATAAAAAATCAGTTGAAATATTACCGAATAGAGGAAGGTGGAATCCGCGACATCCAGGCTGGTGACCTTGCTGAAGGCGTCCCAGGAAGCCGCGCTCATGCGCGGGACCCCGAAGAAGGCCGAAAGCATGGCCACAGTCAGGGTGCCGAAAATGAGCGTGAAATATTTCCCGACAAGAGAGGTCAGGGTGTACAGGGGCCCGCCTCCCTTGCTGACGGCCAGATAGCCGAGCCAGGGCAGAATGATGCCGGAAATAAAAAATCCCATAAAGGCGAAAGGCCAGGCCGAACCGGCGTTTCGTCCCCATGTTGTCGGCCAGAGCATGCACCCGGCGCCGAAATGCATGGAAAAGATCGCGATGGCAATGACCAGAATGGCGAGCTTGGATAGTTTATCTCCAGATGCGGAATCCGATTGACCGCTCATGTGGCATCTCCTTCATAATCAAGATGGTGGAACACAACAGCGGCGGGATCCTGAACGACCGCTTCCCCGGTCGCGAAAGACCCGCCGCTGTTACCCTTACAACCTTGTGGGCCTGAGATTGTCCCTTGGCGGCGAAGAGTATTCGCCTTGCGATAACCCGCCGCAAGGATTTGCGGGGAAACCCTTGCGCGCAAACGACAAACCGGCCCTGTCTCCAGCGGAGAGACAGGGCCGGTTTGCGAAACGGCAAAACCGCGCCGTTCCTGACGGAAAGCGCGTTATCTGGCGGAGTTGTGTGTGTGTGTGTGTGTGTGTGTGTGTGTGTGTGTGTGTGTGTGTGTGCAAAAATCAGGCCGAACCCGTTGGTTTCAGCCCGCTTGTCCACTTCCAGCCGGAGCGGGAACGCTTTTCCGTCTCGCCTTTTCATCCCGCCCGCCTGAAACGGATGATTCATTGCCGGGCGCCGGTCGCGCCGAAAAACCGCCTGACAGTTACACAGGAGATACGGGTACCTGATTGCGGAGAAAAAGACAAGGACGATACGGCAAATTTCCCGGAGCGAATGTTCGGGAGAGTGTTGCCTGAAATATATATGTACGGCGTACACCGCCAAGTGGGATGCCTTGGCCGAAGCCTTACCGCCTGCGGGCCGTTTCGGGAGGAAATGGCCCGCGTACTGCCCCGGATCAAGCAGGCGGACGTGTGATCCGTGTGATCCGTGTGATCCGGGGGGGGCGGCGCTGTCTACAGTTTCAGATCTTCTTCCTCAAGGGCGCTGACTTTAAGGTAAATGGCGGCGTTGCCGGCCAGGGATTTTTCCAGCCAGTCCAGGCGGGCCCTTTCCAGGGGCGTGTGGCAGTAAACTTCCTGCAGGCCGGAATAGCCGATGGTGGGGATCTTGTGGCGCACATGGGTGACCGGCGCATCCGTGCCGAAATCCCAGTAGTAAAACGTGCTGTCATGCCCGAGGGCGCGCAGGGCGGCGGCGCTTTCCCTGGCCAGGGGGTGGTTTTTGTCCAGCTTGAAGGCTTCCTTGTAGTTCTGGATGGGAATGGTTTTGCCCGTGTAGGTGACGTGCTCATATTCCTTGATCTTGGCGCTGGCGCTGAAATCCTTGTCTTCGGCGGCCAGCTTGTCGATGACGCGTTGGGCCTGGGCCACCATGTCCCGCGGAGACTCTTCCGGGGTGAAGCGCCTGTCGTAGAGGATATTGCAGACGTCCGGCACGATGCAGTTGGCGCCGGGCTCGCAGCCGATGATGCACAGGGCGTAGCCGGTGGAACCCAGATCCGGATCGGTCTTCTTTTCGGCTTCGGCGGTTTGCTCAAAGGCTTCGATGAGCTTCACGGCCTTGTTCACCGCGTTGACCCCGCGCCAGGGGGCGCTGCCGTGGGCGGCCAGGCCGTTCACCCGGAAGCTCAGCTCCATGCGGCCGCGGTGTCCCAGGGCCAGACGCAGGCTGGTCGGCTCGCCGCAGACGGAGGCATGGACCTTGATGCCGCGATTTTTGAAGGTTTCGTCCATCAGCTTGATAGTGCCCAGCATCTCCCCGGCTTCCTCCCAGACCACCGAGGAGAGGATGTAATCCCCGCGCATGACATAGCCGTGCCGTTTTCTCAGCTCCTTCAGGAGCGCGCCGGTATAGACGTGGGAGGCGACGGTGCCTTTCATATCGGCGACGCCGCGGCCCACGATGACCCGGGTGTCCTCCTGCTCCGCGGGATCCACCTTGGCCGTCTTCAGGCTGGCGATCACGCCGCCGAAGGGATCGAAATCCGCCCACTTTTCCCGCTCCCCGGGGGGAACATGGTCCATGTGGGAGTTGTACATGATCTTCGGGCCGGGCGCGTCTCCCTTGATGATGCCCACCACGTTGCCCCATTCGTCGCTGAAGACCTCGTCATAGTCCAGCCTGCGCAGTTCCGCCATGAGGATTCGGGCCACATCCCCCTCTTCGCCGCCGGCGGAAGGCGTCTGGACGAGTTTTTGGCAAAAGGGGATCATCTGGCTCTGGAGTTCCGAGGCAAGCGCTTGTATGATCTTGAACATGGGAATCTCCTTTGTGCTGCGGCGGATTCTTCTCCCCGGCGGGGGAGTCGCGACGGGGCGCGTTCGCCCGGGCGGAAGGCCCCGGGCGAACGCGCCCTCTTCTACATCCTGTCGATATCCAGGACCGTGTTCAGGAGGACGTTGGCTCCCTTCCAGCAGTCGTCCGGATTCGTCTTTTCTTCTTCACAGTGGCTGTGGCCCTCGATACTGGGGACGAAGATCATGGTCGAGGGCAGGATATCCTGCACATACTGCGCGTCATGCCCGGGGCCGCTGTAGATCCTTCTGTTGGAATAGCCGAGGGCTTCGGCGTTTTTCTGCACCAGATCCACGAAGGGCTTGTGGAAGGGGACCGTGTTGCGCGACCAGGCCTCCCGGGAACTGACCCCGCAGCCGGCCACTTCCCGGGGCAGGGCCTTAATGGCTTCCACCACCCGGCGCACAACTGCCGGATCTCTGTGGCGGGCATCCAGGGAAAAACTGACCTCATCCGGAATGACCGTATGGACGTTGGGATGGCAGTCAATGTGCCCGAAGGTGAAGACCAGATCCGGGTCAATGGCGCCCAGGGTGGTATAGAGGGAGCAGATGAGCTGCGAGGCGGCGTGCAGCGCGTCCCGGCGTTTTTTCATCGGCGTGGTCCCGGCGTGATCGGACTGCCCCCGGGTCTGGACGGTATAGTTACACATCCCGACAACGCCTTCCACCACGCCGATGGTGATGCCGGCGTCTTCCAGCACGGGGCCCTGTTCAATGTGCAGTTCCAGGTAAGCCGCGTAGTCCGCCGGGTTCAGGCGCCTGCCGGCCTCGCCCAGGTAGCCGCTTTTTTCCAGGGCCTCGGCGAAGGTCACTCCTTCCTTGTCCTTGACGGCCAGCATGGCCGCCTTGTCGAATTTGCCCGTGACAATGCCGGAACACATCATGGCCGGGGGAAAGCGCGCGCCTTCCTCATTGGTCCAGACCATGGCGGTAATGGGGTGGCGGGTGGGAATCTTGTCCCGCACCAGGGTTTCCACCACTTCCAGGGCGGTGAGGACTCCCAGGATGCCGTCGTAGTTGCCGCCGCAGACCACGGAATCCATGTGCGAGCCCATGGCGATGCGGGGCAGTTTTTCCGAGCCGCTCTTTGTGGCGTACATGTCGCCGAGGTCGTCGGTTTCCAGAGTCAGCCCCAGTTCCCTGGCCCGGCGGGCGAATTCCGCGCGGGCCCGCAAGGCCGGAGCGGAAAGGGAGAGGCGGGTGATGCCGCCGTGTCCGGCATCGCCAAAGGCGCTCCAGGCGGCGATTTTTTCTTGCAGCCGTTCTTTGCTGGTCGTGTGCATGGATGATCTCCTTCAGGGGGCCGCGTTGTTCCCGCCCGGCGGCGCGGCCGCCGGGCGGGAGGAAACTCAGGCCTGAATCGTGGGGTTGTAGTTCTGGACCAGGGCGAAGTTCTTCCTGGTCTCTTCGTCGGGCCGGGTGTTCAGGCTGACGAGAATCATCACGGTGGCGTTGCAGATCAGGGCGATGAGGCCCTTGTTGATGTTCCAGATGTTGATGTCCAGGCCCACCTGGACGAAAATCATGATCAGGCCCACCAGAAGGCCGGCAAAGACGCCCTGCTTGGTGGCGCGGGCCCAGAAGGCGCCGGCCACGGTCACCGCGAAGACCTGGGTGAAGCCGAAATAGGCGAAGTTGTTGATGCCCAGCATCAGATTGGGCATGAAGACGGCCATGAAGGCGCTCAGGGCCAGGGCCAGGGCGGTGGTGACGCGGGTGATGCCCACGGCGGCGGCCGAGGACAGATCCGGCTTGAACTGGCGGACGATGTTCTGGGTCAGGAAGCCGCCGATGCTCAGAGAGCACAGGGCGGCCACCAGGATGCAGGTCAGCACGCCGCCTCCGGCGACCACTCCCACCAGCCAGGGCGGCAGTTCCCGCGCGATCAGGGCCATGAAGGCCTCATCCGCGTTGGTCAGCCCGGTGACCGTGATCAGGACGAAGTAGGCCGTGAGCACGAGGAAAGGATACATATACATGTAGAGAGGCATGAATATCTGGTTGCGCCGCACCGTGTCTTCCGATCTGCCGGTGAAGATGAACTGGAAGGTCAGGGGGAACATGCACAGCCCCATGGCCTGGAAGATCATCGTGGACAGGGTGAAGGTCACGTTCTTGGTAATGGGTTCCGTGTCAATGATCAGCTTTTCCGGGGCGACGCGGGCCACCTCCCGGAAGATGCCCTCCACCCCGCCGGGGAACTGGGCGGCGACCACAAGGCCGCCGATGACCATGGAGAAGAGCATCAGGGCGTCTTTCAGGATGCTCACCCAGGCCGGGGCGCGGATGCCGGCGATGGCGATATAGGCGTAGGCGATAACGGCGGAAATGAACACGGCCGTCACATAGCTGATGTCAAAGCCGATGTATTTGAGGATAATGCCCAGGCCCGCGAACTGGATCTGAATCCAGGGCATGAGGAAGATGATACAGAGCAGGGCTATGAGCCATTCCAGGGGCCGGCTGTTGAAGCGCCAGCGGAAGGTTTCCGCGATGGTCACCGCGCCCGACAGGCGCCCGAGGCGCCAGATCATGGGGTTGATAAAGTAGCCGAGGGAGAAGCCCAGGCACATGTAGCCCATGAACCAGGTGGCCCAGGAGGCGCCCCTGGCGTAAATGGCGCCGGGCACGCCGATCATGGTGCCCACGCTGTAGGTTTCCCCCACGGCGACAATAAAGAGCAGGACGGCGCCGAAGGATCGGTTGGCCACCATGACGTCGCTCATGGAATTTTGCACCACGCCGCGCCGCGAGGCCACGGCGATGCCCAGCGACACCGCGATGATGAATCCGAGAACGATTACGGCCATTACTGATTCC
>JAISNZ010000128.1 GCA_031275955.1 Desulfovibrio sp.
CCTGGCCGTCATCTCCTTTGTGGGCATAAGCCTGCTGGCTGCCTGGGAAACCACGGGAAAGCACCCCGTCATAGACCTTTCGCTCCTGGCCTCGCGCAATTTCAGCGTCGGCATCCTGCTCATCAGCCTGGGCATGATGCTCTATCTGGGAACGGTGGTCCTGCTGCCCCTGCTCCTGCAAACCCAGTTCGGCTATACCGCCACCCTGGCCGGACTGATCACCGCCCCCATCGGCATCCTGCCCCTGTTCATCGCCCCTGTCATGGGCAAACTTTCCCCGCGGACAGATCTGCGCCTGCCCATCTCCGCCGGCTTCCTGATCTTCGCCGGCTGCATGTACGCCCGGGCAAACTTCTCCCCGGAGGCGGACGTCTTCTTTCTGCTGCTGCCCCAGTTCATTCAGGGCATCGCCCTGGGCTGCTTTTTCGTGCCCATCACCACCCTGGCCTTTGCCGATCTCCCCCCGGAACGTCTGGCCGACGCCTCCAGCCTGTTCAATTTCATCCGCACCCTGTTCGGAGCCGTGGGCGTTTCCGCGGCGACAACCCTCTGGGAACGGAGGGAAAATTTGCACCATGTCCGTCTGACAGAGCGAATCACCCCTTACAACCCCCTGGCGGCGGATGCCCTGGACACCTTGCGGACGATCGGCTACAGCGAGGAACAGAGCGCCGTCTGGCTGGCCGGGCAGATCACCCGGCAGGGCTTCATCCTTTCGGCCGCGGAAATTTACCTGCTCTGCGCCTTCTGTTTCCTGGCCATGGCGGTCCTGGTCTGGCTGGCCCGCTCCGGCACGGCGAAACCCGCGGGCAAAAAGCCGCGCTGAAGGGAGGCCTGCGTCCCAGTTTACCGATTTGGTTCTTCGACATTCACTCTGGAATTGGGAAGGCGGCTTCCGGCGCTGGCTTGGCCGGAGGATTGACAGGCGGCGGGAAAAGTGTATTGTGGCGTCAGGTGGCCGGGAGTGCGGGTACACCCCCGGCCTGAGCCAGCCCTCCGAGTTTTTAGGCTCAAAGAATTTGCCCCTGACGGATGACGGTCCTTCAGGGGCAAACCTGTTACACGTTACGCATAATCAGGGCCGCGAGGACGGCCGCCACCACCGCGGCGGCCACGTTCACAAGGAACTTCGCCATCAGCTTACCATCCTTTCGGTGGGCTTGCCTACAGCTGTCTTACCCCTCCCGCCCCGATCCCGCAAGCTCCTCAATTACAGTAGATATTACATTTACGGCACAATTTTATGTTGTGCTTATTTTATGAATCCGATATGTTGATTTTGTACAGAACAAAGTCAACTTTTCACCCGCGAGATGTGGATAATGTCGATTCGCGCAGTTAAATTCCGTCCTTTCGACCGAGTTGAAGTCTCCGACAGGTTGAACAGGATGGTTTTTCCGCCTAGGCTTTGGGCCTTGCCCGCATGCCTGGAGAGGCGAGTCTGCGGCAACGTTTTGAGGCCATGAGTCTGGACCGCAGAGCGCATGAGGATTTGTCCGGGTGTAGTATCAGCATGCTGCCGGAAAAAACAGCCGTCTATGCGCTGACGCCGCAGGGGATGCCTCTTGGTTTCCGTCTGGCGGAAGCGACCGGAGGCGCGCTTTTCCTGGCCGCCTCCCTGCCGGAGGCGGGGGAGGCCGCGGTTCGTTTTCACAGCCTGTCCGGGCAGGTCGCGGAAAATTTCCGCCAGTACGGCCTGCACATTTTCGTGGCCGCAACCGGCCTTGTGGTCCGCTGTCTGGCCCCTCTCCTGCAATCCAAGAGATCGGATCCGGCTGTCCTGGTGGTGGATCAGAAAGCCCGTTTCGTCATCAGCCTCCTCTCCGGACACCTGGGCGGCGCCAACGCCTGCGCCGCCGCCGTGGCCGCTTTCCTCGGCGCTGTTCCGGTCATTACCACAGCCACCGACCTTGAGGACCTCCCCGCCCTGGATCTTCTGGCCAGAGATCGCAAGCTGATCCCGGCCGACGATGCCGCCTTCGCCCCTGTCAGCGCCGCCCTGCTGGCCGGGCAAACCGTCGGCCTCCACGATCCCGACGACCGGCTCGGCCTGGGACGGCATCCCCTCTTTTCCCCTCTGCCCCGGCCCCTTCCCGCCCCGCCCTGCGTCCTGATCACGGAAACCGCCCCCGCCGCCCCCGCCGGCTGCCTAATCCTCCATCCGCCCGTGCTCTATGCGGGCATCGGCCTGCGCCGCGACACCCCGGCCGAGCCCATCCTCCAGGCCCTCAGGGAAACCCTGGACAGCCACGGCCTTGCCCGGCAATCCCTGGCCGCTCTGGCCTCGGCGGACGCGAAGCGGGAGGAGCCCGGCCTGATTCAGGCGGCCCGGGCCCTCGCCCTGCCTCTGATCTTTTTCCCCAAGGCTGTTCTGGAGGACCTGCCGGTGACCTCCCCCTCGCCCAAAGCCCTTGAAGCCTTCGGCCTGCGAGGGGTCTGCGAGCCGGCGGCCCTGGCCGCGGCCCAGGGACTCCCGCTCCCGGAAGCCCCCCGCTGCGCGGCGGTCCTGCTCTGTCCCAAACGGCGCTTTCCCCATGTCACCATCGCCGTCGCCCTGCGGCGCCAACCTCCGGCCCCGGATCTCCCCCATGCGGACTAATCTCCCCAGCCCCCAAAGCGCCCCTCTCCATGTGCTCGGCCTCGGCCCCGGCGACGCCTCCCTCCTCGCCCCCGCCGCCCTGCGCTGCCTGAAGGATTCCACGGTCATCGTCGGCTACAGGCCGTACATCGATCTTCTGCCCGACTCCCTCCTGCGCGGCAAACAGGTCATCGCCACAGGGATGCGGGCCGAAGTCCGGCGCGTGGAGGCCGCCGTGCAAAGCGCCCTCAACGGCCTTCCCACCTCCCTGGTCTGCTCCGGCGATCCCGGCATCTACGCCCTGGCCGGCCTCACCCTGGAATATCTGGAAAAACGGGGCATTCATCCGGATTCCCTGCCCCTGAACATCATCCCCGGCATTCCCGCCCTCTGCGCCGCCGCCGCCCTCCTGGGCGCTCCCCTGGGCCATGACTTTGCCTGCGTCAGCCTCTCCGACCTGCTCACCCCCTGGGAAGGGATCCGCCGCCGGCTGGAGGCGGCCTTCGCCGCCGACTTTGTCACCGTCCTCTATAACCCCCGTTCCCGGCGCCGCACCACGCAACTGGCGGAAGCCTTCGCCCTGGCGGCCCTCCATCTTCCCCCCTCCACCCCTGTGGGCATTGTCCGCAACGCCTTTCGCCCCCGCCAGCACATTCTCATTTCACCCCTTGCCGCCTGCGATCCCCGGGAAGCCGATATGTTCACCCTGCTCGTCATCGGCAACAGCGAGACCCGGCTGTCCCCGGGAGCGCGCATGCTTACGCCCCGGGGATATACCCTCTAAATTTCCCTGCCCGCGGCCTCTACTACTTGCCATATCCGTCAAGGTATGGTTATCCTTACCCTTAGAGAAAGGCCGGGGAGAGTTCGCCGGCGTTGGGGACGAAGGGCCTGCGCGCCCCCAGGCGCAACCGCACAGCGGCTTTGCTCAAACCATACCCGGATCGCCTCTTATGCCAAACGACCTGATCCCGCCGTCCCCGGACATTGCGGATGCGGACGATAACGACGATGTCGTCGATCTGCTGAAGATCGTCAAACCAGGCAAGACAATCTCCCCCAACGGGGCGGCGCTGAAAAAGGAGGACGATTTCAGCGCCGATCTGGAGGCCATGCTGGGACAGATTGCCGAGGAGGAAGAGACCCGGAAGACCGCCGAGCCGCCCTCTCCCTTCCCCGACCCCACCCCTGTCGATCACGCCGTGGACCCAGACGAAACCCTCAATATGCCCAGCATGGA
>JAISNZ010000176.1 GCA_031275955.1 Desulfovibrio sp.
ACCATGCGCATCCACGGCCAGAGGAATTTTTGCCTTGAGCCTCCCCTTGCGCGGGCCGTATCCCGGTTGCCGCCTTTTGCGCCCGCGGCATGAGCGGGGATTTCGATCCGGCCTGCGTCCAGCAGCAGCCATTCGCATTCCGGCTCGAGGATCAGCGTTTCCAGCGGTTTTTCCCAAATGCCCTTGTCCCGCCAGCGGCAAAAACGCCGGTTGGTATTTTTCCAGTCCCCGTACTCGGGCGGAAGATCCCGCCAGGGAGCGCCCGTGCGCAAAACCCAGAGGACGGCATTGATGAACAAGCGGTTATCGCGGGCCTTTCCGCCCCACGTTCCTCTGCGTCCGGGCAGATGGGGCTCCAGTAGTTTCCAAACCCTGTCCGAAAGGTCCCGGGGATCCGCCTGCATGAGAAACTCCTTACAGAACGCTGTCCATGCCCCTTGCCTTGCCTCTCCAATGCGGGTACAGGGACGGCATGCGCCTTCTTTTTCCCTTCAGGCTCCCTTCTTTCCCCGGCGATGGGCCGGGTTGCCCTGCCATCTTTGCCGGGTTTTGCGCCGGGCTTTTTTGTTTCTGTCTTCTGGCCTCCGGGGAAGGAACGGCCCTCGGTATGGGGAGTAAATCCGGCAAGTACGGCGTGGGGATGCAAACCTTCGGCGTCTGGGAGAATGTGGAAGGCGGGCGTTTCGATTTTGTCCTTTTTTTTCCCAGCCTTTCCCAGGGGCGGACGCTCGTCCGCGAGGGATGGAGGCTGCAGGCCGCCGAAGGAGCGCGCCCTCTCCCCGGCTTGTATCCGGTCGTCCTGCTTTCGCATGATACGGCCGGCAGCCGTTTTGCCAATAGCGATGTGGCCGAGGCTCTCGCCGGAAGCGGCTTCTTCGTTATCGCTCCCACCCATAGCGGGGACAACCAGAACAACGGGGACAGTTTGCATACGGCGGATCTTCTGTTTACGCGGCCGCGCCAGATCCTTCTGGCTCTGGAAACGGTTCTGTCCAGCCCTGTCTTTGCCCCGTATGCGGACGAATCCCGCATCGGGCTGTTGGGTGTGGGCTTTGGCAGCGTCACGGTCCTGCAGCTCGCCGGCTTCCGGCCCGATCCTTCCAGAATGGAGGCCAGTTGCGCCCATGCCGGCGAAGGTCACGATCCCTTCTGCACCTCCTGGGCCCGCTCCCGCCTTGCCCATCTGCCCGCCGAAGCGGCGGCTCTGGAGGAAAAATGGGGCGGTGGAGCCTTTACCCCCCCTCTGGATCTCTATGCTCCTGCCCTGGAACCGTCCCCGGGTTCCCTCCGGGAAACGCCGCCCGTCGCCCGCCCGGCGCCGTCCCTGGCGGACCGCATCCTGGTCTTTTTTTCTTTCCCCGCATCCCCGGAAACGCCTCCGGCAACGGAAACGCCGCTGCCTGCGGGGAACGCCGCGCCGCCGGTTCTGATTCCGGATTTTGACGGCGGCCCGCTTTTCGGGAGCGGCGATTCCAGGATGCACTATGCCTATCTGGCCCTGCCCGGGCCCTCCCCGTTGCCTGAGGCCTCCCCTGTTGAGGAAAATCCTCCGCTTCCCGCTCCCGCGCTTGAGGACAAACCGGTTGTTCACCGGCGCCCGGCGACCCTGCGCCGTATCCGGGCCCTGGCCCTTCTGGCTCCGGCGGGAGGGATGTTCTTCCCCCGGAACGCTCCGGCCGAGAGCCGGCTTCCGGCCCTTGTCATTGAGGCCGGGAAGGACGAACTCTACGCCCCGGAACAGCATTCCCGGCCCTATCTTTCCCTGCTGCCGGCGCAGGTCCGCCTGGCGCAGCTGGCGGAAGCGGATCATTTTTCCCTTTTCGCCCCCTGCTCCGATGAGATCCGGGAAAATCTGGAGGCCGCCTGCGGTCGGATGGGGAAAGAGGAAGGTCTGAATATCCGGCGGCGGCGGGACGAGGAACTGATTTCCTTTTTCCGTTCCTTTCTGGCCCCCCCCCTGGAGACGGCTTCGCCCTCGGGCCTGGTGGCCAGCCCCGTCTTCAAAGAGGAAAATCTCCCTGAAGCCGGGATCGACGCTTCCCCGCCTGGGGGCGGCTCCGCCCCGGCCTCTCCCGAGGGACGGTAGAGCAGTATCACCCCCGTCCGGCAAAGCTCAGGGTGAATTCGCCGTTGCCGTCCACATCCAGTTGGATGGACGGCGCGAGGGCGTCCTTTTCCGACATCTTTTCCAGCAGCGTCTGGGCCAGTTGCGGCAGGACATTGGCCGCAAGAATGTGGTCAATGTTGCGCGCGCCTGTGTCCACCTCGCGGCAGCGATCCACCAGGGTCTCCACCAGAGCGTCGGAGTAAAGCAGGCTGACTTTGTTGTTGGCCGCAAGGCGCGCTCTGAGTGCGTCGAGCTTCATGTGGGCGATACGCTTCAGCGCGTCCGGGGAAAGCGCCGCGTAGGGCGCAATGGTCATGCGCGCAAGCAGGGCCGGTTTGAAATGCGCGCAAAGATCCTGCCAGAGCAGGGCCTTGAGATCCTCTTCGCCGGCGGTCTTCCCGTCCATGGTGGCATCGCGCACCTTTTCCGCGCCGAGGTTGGAGGTGAGCAGGATGACCGTGCTGCCGAAGCTGACTTTT
>JAISNZ010000197.1 GCA_031275955.1 Desulfovibrio sp.
AAACTCCCCCACCTGGGGCATGATGCCCCTGCACCCCCGTTAAGTATTACAATGGAATACTAAATGTGGGGGTTCGGGGGGCATCATGCCCCCCGGCGGGGTTCGGGGCGAAGCCCCGATACGTCAGCTGAGGATCGCTCCCGCAGGAAACGGGAACGATCCTCGGCCAGAGTCCAGAACGTCATGCTCCGCGCCTTGCCCCGGAGCACCGCGACAATGACATAGGAGTACCACGGCAGCGCATACTCGCGGTCATAGCCGGAAGGCACGGCCGGCTGGTCCGGATGCGAATGGTAAAAGCCGAGAATGTCCAACCCTTCGCTCCGCGCCAGCCGTTCCGCCCGCAAGATGTCGTCCGCCTCCATGCGGAAACGGTGGTATCTCTCCCCTGCCTCGCGGGCATTGACCACCGGCCGCAGTTTCGCCACCGTGCGCGTATCCCGCGCGTCCACCGTGCCCAGCAGAATGCCGCAGCATTCGTCGGGATAGGCCGCCTCGCCCTCGGCGCGGATATCGCGGCGCAGATGCCGCTCCAGCCGAATCATGGCCTTTCTTCCCAAAAGGAGTCAAAAATATACCGGTTGCCGCTGTCGCAGAGCACGGTGACCACCGTGGAGCCCGGCGGCAGCGTCCCGGCCAGGATCAGGGCCGCCTGCACATTGCAGCCGGAACTGACGCCGACAAGAACGCCTTCTTCCGCGGCCAGGCGCCGGGTCATGGCGTAGGCCTGCTCCGTGCTCACCGGGATGAAATCGTCCGCCAGGCTTTTCTCGAAAATGCCGGGACAGAGGGTGGAGGCCAGGTGCTTCGTGCCCTCAATGCCGTGAAAGGGCGAATCCGGCTGCACCGCCAGGCAGCGCACCCGCGGGTCATACTCCTTCAGGCGGCGGGAAACGCCGACAAAGGTGCCGGAGGTGCCCATGGCGGCGACAAAATGGCTGACCCGCCCCCCCGACTGCCGCCAGATCTCCGGGCCGGTCCCTTCATAGTGGGCCAGGGGATTGGCCGGGTTATTGTATTGATCCGGATAGAACCAGAGTTGGGGATGCTCCTCGACCGCCGCCCTGGCCGCGAGATAGGCGCCGTCGGAACCTTCCAGCGGATCGGTTTCCACAATGGACGCCCCGTAGCGGCGGATGATGCCCTTGCGCAGCCTGCCGGTATTCGCCGGCATATAAAGAGTCACGGAGTAGCCCAGGGCCGCCCCGAGCATGGCATAGGCGATGCCCGTATTGCCGCTGGTGGCGTCGATGATCCCGCGATCCCGGGTCAGAGCGCCCCGCCGCGAGCCGTCCAGCAGCATGGCCCTGGCCGCGCGGTCCTTGACGGAGCCGCTGGGATTGCAGAACTCGGCCTTGGCCAAGATCCTCACCCCCGGCACGGAAGCGGCGATATTCCGAAGCTCCAGGATCGGCGTGCCGCCCACTAAATCCAGAATGCCCATGCCTGCCCGACCTTTATTATTACTTAAACAGTAGGTTTAATAATATTTATGTCCGCAACGCTTGTCAAGAAAAATTCGCAGCCGGAACCTTTTCTTCGTGAACCGCTCTACGGCACAAGGGCCGCCTGCAAAAGACCCGTCCCCGGCGGCAGCCCGCACTGGAGGTTGGCGTTGGCCACGGCCTGGCCGGAAGCGCCCCGGCAGAGGTTGTCGATGGCGGAGAGGATGATCAGGCGGCCCGTGCGCGGATCGGGAACCAGGGCGATGTCGCAGAAAAAGGTGCCGCGCACGAAGCGGATCTCGGGCAGTTTTCCGGCGGGAAGAAGGCGGACGAAGGGATGATCCGCGTAGGAGGCGGCATAGGCGTCGCGGATGCGCTCGAAGGGGAGGGCGGGGTCTTTGAGCCTGGTGTAGATGGTGGCGAGAATCCCCCGGTTGACGGGCAAAAGGTGGGTGGTGAAGGAAACGGCTAGGGGCCTGCCCGCAATGGCGGAAAGCTCCTGCTCTATTTCCGGGGTATGCCGGTGGGCGCCAAGATTATAGGCCCGGAAGGTGTCCTGAACCTCGCAGAACAGGGAGGTGACGGCCGGCCCGCGGCCGGCCCCGCTGACGCCGGATTTGGCGTCGATGATTATATCCTCTGGAATGATCAGGTCCTGGGCAAGGGCCGGATACAACCCGAGAATGGAGGCTGTGGGGTAGCAGCCGGGATTGGCGACGAGGCGCGCCCGGGCAATGGCCTCCGCGTACAGTTCGGGCAGGCCGTAGACGGCCTCCGCCAGGGCCTCCGCCTGGGTGTGCCCGATCCCGTACCATTTTTCATACACGGCTCTGTCCCGCAGGCGAAAATCCGCCGAGAGATCCACCACTTTGCAGCCGCCGGCCAGGAGTTCCGCCGCCAGACCCATAGCCGCTCCATGGGGAACAGCCAGGAAGACGAGATCGCAGGCCGCGGCCAGGGTTGCGGCCTCCGGAGCGGCAACGACCAGATCTCCGGCGGGGAAGCCCTGAAGAAAGGGGTACAGGGCCGACAGACTCTGCCCGGCCTCCTGGCGGGAGGTCACCACGGCAAGCCGGAAAGAAGGGTGGGCGAGCAGGAGCCGGGTCAGCTCCATGCCGGTATAGCCGGTAACGCCTACCAGCCCGACCCGGATGGGAGAAGGGGACATGGGACCTCCTGCGGCAATTTCCTTCTGAAATCGCCCTATTTTTTCAGCACGAATTTCAGGCGCAGTTCATAGAGCAGCCCGTCCAGAAGGCGGCTTTCCTCCGCGTCCAGCCCTGTGCGGATCTTCTCCTTAAGCATGCTGAGGAGGTCAATGGTGTGCCTGGCCAGGACAAGATTCGTTTCCGTCCTGCCGCTTTCCGGGTCGGGGACCTCGCCGAGCTGGACCAGGCCGGAGGAGGCCAGGGAGAGGACAAAGGTGGTGAAGGTGGGGGCCGGCATACGGGGGGCTTCCCCGCCGCTTTCCGCGCCGGATGCCTTTCCGGGCGGGGAATCGGATTCCGGGTCAGAGGCCGGGCGGCCCCCGCTTTCGGGCGTGTCTGGCATGATCAACCTCCTTCGGGAGAACCCCGAATCAGACGGGAAGGGGCGGCCCCTCGTCCAGGGCGGTCCAGTAAGCGTCGAGAGCCTGCTCCAGATAGTTCCGGCCGCCGCAATAGCCGCCGCAGAAGCGGAAACTCCCGGCCAGGGCATGAAGGGCGGCAAGCAGATCGGCATAGTCCAGCCAGCCCATGTGGCCGATGCGGACCATGCGCTCCTTGAAGGCGTCCTGCCCGGCGGCCATGATCACCCCGTAGCGTTCCGCGGCGCGGGCCAGGAGGGGGCCGGAGGAAATGCCCTCGGGCAGAAGGATGCTGGTCACTCCCCAGGCGAAGTGTTCCTTGACGAAAAGATCCAGGCCCAGGGCCTTAACCCCCCCGCGGACCAGCGCGGTCAGCGCCCATTGTTTGCGGTAGACTGTGGCCAGGCCCGCCTCCCCGAACAGGCGCAGGCTTTCCGCCAGGCCCACAATCAGGCTGACGGGCGGGGTGAAGGCGCTTTGTCCCCCAAGGCAGTATTTGCGCTCAGCGCAGAGGTTGAAATAAAAATTACGCGCGGGGAGGGTCTCGGCTCTGGCCCAGGCCCGCGGGGAAAGGGCGATCAGGGCAAGACCCGGCGGCAGCATGAGGCCCTTCTGCGAGCCGGTGAGCAGGCAGTCCAGGCCCCAGCGGGTCATGGGGCAGGGGGTGATGGAGACGGCGGAAACGCCGTCCACCACGAGAAGCACGGGCCGGGAGCGGGTGACGGCGGCCACGGCCTCCACAGGATGCTGGACCCCGGTGGAGGTCTCGGCGTGCTGGATCAGAACTCCGCTGATCCCGGGGTCCTGATCCAGGGCTCCGGCCACGGCGGCGGGGGAAACGGCCTCGCCCCAGGGAACGGGCAGGACGACGGGGAGCAGGCCGTGGGCGCGGCAAATCTGCGTCCAGCGCTCGCCGAATTTGCCGCCTTCCACCACCAGAACCTTCTCTCCGGGGGAGAACAGGGCGCAGGCGGCGGCCGCCATGGCCCCGGTGCCGGAAGAGGCCAGAGGCAGGACAACGTCTTCGCTGTCGAAGAGGAGACGGAGGCCCGCCTGGACTTCCCGCATCAGGGCGGCAAAGGCGGCGGTTCTGTGGTGGATCATGTCCCTGGCCATGGCCAGGCGGATTTGTTCCGGCAAAAGCGTGGGACCGGGGGTAAAAAGACGCGTTTTCGTCAGCATGGGCATTCCCGCGGGGCCTTTGAGGTGCGCAACGTTCCGGGGCAATTTCCTTCTGAACCGGCCCTAATTGGCCTGCTTGCGGAGAAAGGACGGAGTTTCAAAGTCGTCGTCCTCAAAGATGAAATCATCCTCGCCGGGATTATGAGGGCCTCCCGCGAAGGGAGCCCCGGCCGGGTGGGCTCCCCTGAGCCGGTAGGGCAAGGCGTCCTGGTTGATCGCGGCGGTCTGGGCGGGACCCGGCGAAACGGGCCGCGGGGCGGATATTTTCAGCGCGGGCGCGCCCTGCGCGGCAGGGGCCGCTTTGGTCGTCCTTTGGCCCGCGGCGGGAACCTGCCGGGCAAGCGTGTCCTGGGCGCTGTTGTCGATGCCGGTGGCGATGACGGTGATGTGCATCTCCTCGCCGACGTTGTCGTCCATGACCGTTCCGAGGTACAGGTGGACATCGTCATGCGCGGCGTCCTGCACCGTGCTGGCGGCTTCGCTGATTTCCTCAATGCTCAGATCCGATCCGCAGGTGATGTTCATGAGCACGGCGCGCGCGCCGTCAATGGAAACGCCCTCCAGGAGCGGGCTGGTAATGGCCTTCATGGCCGCCTCGCGGGCGCGGTTTTCGCCGCTGGCGATGCCCGTGCCCATCATGGCCAGGCCCGATTCGCTCATGACCGCCTTCACGTCGGCGAAATCCAGGTTGATGAGGCCCGTAACCATGATCAGATCGGAGATGCCTTTGACGGCATAGTACAAAACCTCGTCGGCCTTTTTGAGCATCGCGTGAAAGGGGGCCTTTTTGGGCGCGAGCTGAAGAAGGCGGTCGTTGGGGATGACAATGAGGCTGTCCACATGCTGGCGCAAGGCGGCGATGCCCATTTCCGCGGTTTCCTGACGGGGTCTGCCCTCAAAGAAGAAGGGCCGGGTGACGACGCCGACGGTGAGGGCGCCGAGTTCCCTGGCGGTCTGGGCGATGATGGGGGCGGCGCCTGTTCCCGTGCCGCCGCCCATGCCGGCGGTGACAAAAACCATGTCGCTCTCGGCCAGCAGAGACTGGATCTGATCCATGTTTTCCAGGGCCGCTTCGCGGCCCACGTTGGGGTTGGCCCCGGCGCCGAGTCCCTTGGTGAGTTTGACGCCCAACTGGACCTTGTTTTCCGCCTGGGAGCGGGCCAGGGCCTGAATATCCGTATTGGCGGAAATAAAGGTCACCCCCTGCAGGGCTGAAGTGATCATGTTGTTGACGGCATTGCCGCCGCCGCCGCCCACTCCCACGACCCTGATCCTGGCGTTGACGGGAGATTCAATTTCATAAAATTCCAATGACATGGCGCCTCTCTCCTTACCGTTTCACACATGCTCGTCCAACCGTTGCCCAAAGATGCCGCAAGGCGCGGACGGCGCTCCCCGGAGGGCCCGGCGCCCGCCGGCCGCCGCGCGAAATACAACCGGCATCAGGTAACATCCACAAACCATTTTTTCATGCGGGAAAGAACCCGATCAAAAATATTACCCCCGTCATCCCGAATCCGGAACTTGCGATCCCCCCCTTCCTTTTCCGCCCCATAGCAGAGCAGGCCCACCGCCGTGGCGTATTTCGGGCTGTTGACCACGTCCTTCAGCCCTCCCACGTTGCGCGGGTAGCCGATGCGCGTCGGCAGGTTGAAAATCTGCTCTCCCAGTTCCTGGCAGCCGTCGATGAGGGACGATCCTCCCGTCAGAACCACCCCGGCTCCAATAAGCTTTTTACACCCGGAACGGGTCAGTTCCTGGTCCACCAGGTCCAGCACCTCCTCCATGCGCGGCTGGCAAATCTCCGCCAGCACCTGCCTGGAGAGACGGCGCGGTTCGCGCCCGCCCACGGAGGAAACCTCGATCACCTCGCCCTGCTGGACAAGATCCACCAGGGCGCAGCCATACTTGACCTTGATGCGTTCCGCGCTGGCCATGGGGGTGCGCAGGCCAAAGGCGATGTCATTGGTCAGGTTTTGCCCGCCCAGGGCCAGAACCCCCGTGTGCTTGATCGTGTTGTCGGCAAAAATGGCGATATCCGTCGTCCCGCCGCCCAGATCCACTAGGGCGATGCCCAGTTCGCGCTCCTCTTCCGTCAGCACGGCCTTGGCCGAAGCCAGAGACTCCAGGACGATGTCCGAAACGTCAAGGCCGCTGCGGTGGCAGGAGCGCACGATATTCTGGGCGCTGGTCACCGCCCCGGTGACAATGTGCACCTTCACTTCCAGCCGGACCCCGGCCATGCCCAGAGGGTGGATAATGCCGCGCTGATCATCGACAATATATTCCTGGGGCAGGGTATGAATCACTTCCCGATCCAGGGGGATGGCCACGGCGCTGGCCGCCTCCAGGGCGCGATCCACGTCTTTCTGGGAGACTTCGCCGTCCTTCACGGCAATGACCCCATGACTGTTGAAGCCCTTGATGTGGCTGCCGGCAATACCCGCGTAAACGGTGCGGATCTCGCAGCCGGCCATCAGCTCCGCTTCCTCCAGAGCCTTCTGCACCGACTTGACCGTCTCCTCGATATTCACCACCACGCCCTTGCGCAGACCGGTGGACGGGCTGGTGCCGATCCCGACGATATCCACGCCGTCTTCCGCGGCTTCGCCCACCACGGCGCAAATTTTGGTCGTCCCGATATCAAGACCGATGATCAGGTCAGACTTGGCCATATCCCCTCCTTACGCCTATCCGCTCAAGGACCGCGTTTTCTTCTTTTCCACCCAGACGCTCGTCCCTTCAGCCCTGATGGCCCGCACAAGGGGCAGCTCGTCCCGGCTGCGCAAATCAACAAGAGTCCGGCCGAGACGGCGCAGGTTATTCAGCCAGTCTTCAAGACCAATGGTGATCTGCAAGCGCGTGTCCTCCACAAAAACTTCCACTCCCCGCGCCGCCGACAGCCGCACCAAGGACACGGAAGCCATATCCAGGGGAGCCCCGGGCCCGCGCAGGCTCCGCACCAAATCCGGCAAAGCCCGCGCAAACCCCTCCGCGCCGGGCTCCACCTCCAGGGCGGGCAGAGAGGTAAACTTGCCGGTCCGCACCGGAGCAATGGATCGCCCCAGGGCATCCGCATACATCAGAACCCCTCCCTCCAGTTTCCAGAAGGCCGGGTCCTTTTCCTGGACGGCCACAATCAGCGTATCCGGCAGAATGCGCTTCACAGACGCGCTCTGCACCCACGGGCTGCGCAGAAGCGCGCCTTCCAGGGCGTCTATGGACAGGGCCAGGGAATTTCCTCCCTCCGATAATCCAATAATGTCTAGAACTTCTTTAGAAGTCAATCTTGAAACGCCCTGGATTTCAATATTCTTCAAAGAAAAGTAGGCGCCCCGGGTCAGCGTCCTGTAGCCGTAAATAAGGCCGACGCTGAGCGCCAGGAGGAAAATCGCGCCAAGGGACAGGGAGGCCGCCAGGAGCAGGGAACGCCGAATCCCCCGCCAGGGAAGGCGGAGGGAGCGGGAAGGGCGGGGGCGGACGACCTTGCGCGCAAGCATCCGGTTTTTCCCTCCCCCGCCACCGGGGCGTTGCAGGGGTATGCGTCTTTGCCCCCCGGGCGGGCCTTTTTTCGCCGCCGGCATGGATTCCTTCCTGTTCCGCATTGTCTTCAGGACCTTACCCCGTTGGGAGTTACCATCTGGTTCTCTGCGATCTTTGCCCGCTTCCCTGTTCAGTCGCGCTATGGCCATTAGCGCTGTCCGCCCGTGAACCGCGCTAAGGCCAGAGGCGCACTTCAAGCTCCAGGGAAAAGCCGGATTGCCGCTCCACCGCCTCCCGGGCCAGGGCGATCAACTCCAGGGCCTGGGCGCAGCTGCCCTCGCCGGTATTCTCCAGAAAATTCGCATGGAGCGGGGAAAAGCGCATGCCGCCGCAGCGTCTGCCCCGCAGACCAGCCTCCTCCAGAAGCCGGCCGGCCGGACGCTCCGGCCGTGGATTTTTGAACACACAGCCCGCGCTCCGGGCGGCTATCGGCTGCCCGGCCTGTTTCTGGCGGAAAACCTCGGCCATGCGCTCCCGGATCCGGGCCGGATCTTTCCGGACGAGCTCCAGGCAGACCTCCGTGACCAGAAAATCAGCCGCGGGTCCGGAGCCTTCTTCCCTCAGGCGGCAGCCGCGATAGGCAAAGACAAAATCTCCCGCCTCCGCTTCCCGCAGACCCCCCTCCCGGGTGAAAATCAGGGCGCTTCGCAGCACATCGGCCAGGCAGGTCCCGAAGGACCCCGCGTTCATCGCCAGGGCTCCTCCCAGGCTGCCGGGGATTCCGGCCAAGGCCTCCAGGCCGGAAAAACCCAGGGAAGCCGCCCGGGCCAACAGGGCCGCCAGGGGCATATCGGCTCCCGCCCGGAGAATCCCCCTCCCCCCCTCTCTCCGGACGGACAGACCCAGGCCCAAATCCAGACTGACGACCACCAGGGGCAGGGTCCCTTCGCGAACGAGAAGATTGCTGCCCCGCCCCAGAAAGACCACCCGCGCGCCCCTGTCCCTCGCAAGGCGTTCCGCCGCATCCAGGGCTTCACCCGCAAACCGCGCCTCGGTTAGCCGGACCTCGGCCAGGGCGTCGCCGCCCAGGCCCATGGTCGTCCGCCGGGCCAGACACGGACCCTCCAGCAGGGCATATCCCTTCATTCTCCGGCCTCCAGCCAGCGCGGCCCCAGAGTTGTGATATTCCCCGCCCCCAGGGTCAGGAGAAGGTCCCCCGCTTGCAGGCAGACCTCCAGCTGGGCGCACAGGGCATCCAAATCCCGGCAGAAAGTCACCTCCGTGCTGGAAATCTGGCGGATTCCCTGGGCGAGACTCTCGCCGCTCACTCCGGGAATGGGATTCTCCCCGGCCGGATAGATCTCCGTCAGCAAAAGCCGGTCCACGCCCTCGAACACCCTGCAGAAATCTCCGAACAGGGCCTGGGTGCGCGTAAAGCGGTGCGGCTGGAAGGCCACCACCAGACGCCGATCCGGCAGACATTGCCGGGCCGTGTTCAGAGTGGCCGCTATTTCCGCGGGATGATGCCCGTAGTCGTCCACCACCAGAACGCCGCCGCGTTCGCCCTTCCGTTCAAAGCGCCGGGCCACGCCCCGGAATTTCGCCAGCCCTCCCAGGCAGGCCTCAATGGAAATATCCGCCTGCATGGCCACGCCAATGGCCCCCAGGGCGTTGAGCACATTATGCCGCCCCGGCTGGGCCAGGGTGACCGCGCCCAGGCGGAAGCCCTTCAGGCGGACAATAAATTCGCTGCTCTCCCCGGAACGCAGGATTTCCGCCGTCAAATCATTGCCGCTGCCAAAGCCGTAGGTCAGGACAGGCCTGTTGACGCGGGACAGGAGACGCCGGACCCCCGGATCGTCCCCGCAGACCACATTCACCCCGTAAAACGGCACCTTGTTCATGAACTGGACAAAGGCCTCGTCAATGGCCGCCTGGCTCGCGTAAAAATCCAGGTGATCCGCGTCCACGTTGGTCACCACCGTCATGATGGGAAAGAGGCATAAAAAGGACCCGTCCGATTCATCCGCCTCGGCCAGCAGAAACTTTCCCGTCCCCAGGCGGGCGTTCGCCCCCCAGGCATTGAGCCGCCCTCCGATGATCACCGTCGGGTCAATGCCGGCCTCTTCAAAGATGGCCGCCGTGAAGGACGTGGTGGTGGTTTTGCCGTGCGTGCCGGCAATGGCCACCCCCGTCCGCAGCCGCATCAGTTCCGCCAGCATCTCCGCCCGGGGAATGATGGGGATGCCCCGATCCCTGGCGGAGGCCACCTCCGGGTTGTCCGCTCTCACCGCCGTCGATTTCACCAGGACATGCGCCTCGCCCAGATTCGCCGCCGCGTGCCCCACATGGATGACGGCCCCCAGATCCCGCAGGCGCCGGACCGCGGAGCTGTCGGCCAGATCCGATCCATGCACGGCATAGCCGAGATTGAGCAGAACTTCCGCGATGCCGCTCATCCCGACCCCGCCAATCCCGACCATATGAATAACCCGTATTCTGCTGTCCATGGTCCTTTCCTCAGGAGGCCGTAAGAAGCGCCTCCAGGCCGTTGACCACATCCGCGGCGGCATGCGGCTTCGCCGCCGCCCTGCTGCGCTCCGCCATGCGGGCCAGTTTTTCCCTGTCCCGAAAAAGTCCCAGAAGGACCTCGGCCAGAACCTTAGGGTCCCCCTCCGGCCCGAAAAAGCGAGCCTGCTCCACGACGATCCCCGCCCCCTCCCGTTCCAGAAAGCGGGCGTTATGTCGCTGGTGATCCTGAGCGGCAAGGGGAAAAGGCACGAGAACCGCGGGCAGTCCCGCGGCCGTCAGCTCGGCGATGGAAGAGCCGCCGGCCCGGCAGAGGACCAGATCCGCCCAGGCATAAGCCCTGGCCATATCGGCAATGAAGGGTTCCAC
>JAISNZ010000065.1 GCA_031275955.1 Desulfovibrio sp.
CCTGGGCCGAAAGCGCCGAGCCCTGCGCCACCTGCTGCGAGGACGCCCAGAGAATGGCTATGGAGTTCCTTGCCCAGCTTCCAGCCATCCGGGATCTCCTGGCCGGCGACGTCAAGGCCGCCTATGAGGGCGATCCCGCCGCCAAGACCCCGGGTGAGACCATTTTCTGCTATCCCTCCCTGGTGGCCATGACCAATCACCGCATCGCCCACGCCCTCTACAGTCTGAACGTCCCCCTGATTCCCCGCATCATCAGTGAAATGGCCCATTCCGTCACCGGCATCGACATCCATCCCGGCGCCCGGATCGGCGCGGAATTTTTCATCGATCACGGCACAGGCGTCGTCATCGGGGAAACCAGCATCATCGGGGAAAGGTGCCGCCTTTATCAGGGCGTTACCCTTGGCGCGCTCTCCTTTGTCGCGGATACGACGGGCGCGCTGGTGAAAGGACAACCCCGGCACCCCATCCTGGAGGATAATGTCACGGTGTATGCCGGAGCGACCATCCTCGGCCGGGTGGTCATCGGCAGAAACAGCATCATCGGAGGCAATGTCTGGCTGACCCACGGCGTGCCCCCTGATTCCCGCGTCGTCCAGCAGCAGTCCGTTGATTCCGGGGTCACAACCCCCATGCGGGGTGAGGAATGTCCGGGTGTTCCCATGGCCTGAGGGGGCCGCTGAAACGTGGCTCCGCGGGAGTCAGCGCCACCTGCCGGGCTTTAGGGAGAGTTTCCAGGGGGGGAGGTTGTCCGCGAGCAGGCTGTTCTGGACGCTCCGGCTTCGCATGATCCGGCGGAATTCCTCCGGGGAGCCGAAAAGGGCGGTATTGCCGTCCAGGGCTTGTCCTGTCAGGAGGAAGGGGAGCAGGGCTGTCCAGTCTGTAAACAGGGCTTGGGTCTCCTGGGCCAGGGGGCGCAGATCCAGCCAGAGGTCGTTCTCGTTGGCCTCCCAGCCCAGAGTGTAGGTCATGCGCCGCAGCAGCGCCGCCCGGGCGTAGTCCCAGGCGATGTAGGGGTTGCGTCCCAGCAGGATGGCCCATTCCGGCTGGGCAAGGGTTTTCAGGCGTTCGGCCTCCAGCTGGAGGTAACCCGGGTCCTGTCCGAGGCCGCGCCGCAGAGCCTTCAGGTCCTGCAGGATCTGGAGACTCTGGATGCGGGAGGCGTCGTCCCTGCCGCAGCGTTTGATCAGGGTGTCCAGAAGGGCGAGGCTTTCTTCCCACGCCTTGGGGCCGAACTTCGCCTCGCCCCGGGCGGCGCCGCTCATGACGGAGATCTGGCGGCGGACCCTGGCCTGATAACAGATCTCCGCCTCCGCCTCCAGAAAGGAGGGCAGGAGTCCCCGGTCGTGGGCGTCGCGCAGGGCCTCGGCATAGTCCCGCATGAGGGGGAGGCCACGTTTTTCGTGCAGCAGGGGCAGGACCCTGGCAAAGGCCGGTCCGGGCGGGGGCAGGAGATCCTCCGGCAGGCCCGCCTCCCGGTTTTTGCGATCCTCCGCCGCTATCTCGTCCGCCGCCTCGTCCAGATAGTCCAGATAGCCCTGCTGGACGGGCACGGACAGGAGGGCCAGGGGCTGCACGGCGGCCAGCCTGCTCCGGACGCCCTGCACGCATGCGCCGAAGGCCCGGGCAGCCTCCAGCGGGGAGGTGATCTGCCAGCGGTCCTTGAGAATGGCTGTCAGGACGGCCTCGGCGCCGCCTTTGGACGAATCCAGGGCGATGCCCGCCGGATGCAGGCCGTAAGCGGGGGCGAGCAGCGCTCCGAGCTGGAGCATCCAGAGTTTGTCCGGCGAGAGGGAGCGGGCGGCCTCCTTTTTCCCGGATGTGGTTTTTGGCCGCGCCCTGGCGGGGGTTTTGTCCGCTTCCGCCGGCCCCGCGTCTCCCCGGACCTTGGCGATGCACTGCCAGAGCAGTTTCAGAAAGGTTTCCGCGCGTTCGGCATGCGAGCGGCCGAAGCCCTCATCCGCCCCCTCGGGGCCTGAGAGGTCGTAAAATTCCAGGGGCAGGGTCATTTCAAAACGCGGCAGAAGACATTGGATGGTGCTTGTTTCCCGGCCGCGCACCACCCGGAAGCTCTCCGGGGTCAGAAAGGAGAAAGGAGCCGTCGCCTCCCCCCGGATGATCCGGCCGGAAACGAAATCCAGGCGCAGGCTGTCGGCCTTTTTGCGCTTGATCAGCCAGCGGAGGAATCCGAGCAGGCAGATGGGCACGCCGAGCAGGATCCACCAGGAGATCATGGCCGCGGCGGGGAGCAGGGCCGAGGGGAGGAGCAGAAAGATCAGATGGCGGCTGTGCAGGGAATGGAAGACGATGCTGCCGTCGGCATTGAAAAAGACGCCGCCGTCCACGAACCTGGTCAGTCGGCGCAGGGGATCGAAGTCCGGCAGGCCGCCCGCCTTTTCCCCTTTGCCTTTTTTGCCTTCGCGGGTTTTTCCGGATGCCATGCCCCCTCCCTGTCGGGTAAAGTGTAGAAATCCCCGTTCCGTCTGTCAAGTTTTCCCTTGTCCGGCCCAGGGTCATTCGGTTCTTCCGAATCTAACGAGCCGCAGTGCTGCTTGCTTGTTTTCCGCGAGGACTTCTATCCCCTCAGCCATATTTTCATAACCAAGAATATGGAGCAAAGTAATT
>JAISNZ010000199.1 GCA_031275955.1 Desulfovibrio sp.
CATCCCAAGGGATGCTTTGCTCCATGATGCGCAAAAATTCGTCGCGCTTCGTCGTGCGCTTGCGTCTGCCGTATTCAATATCGCTCAAAGTGGGCCGCTTCATATTTATCTCCTCAAAAGGATAAATAATTTTAGCATAACACATGCAAAAATGCGACTACTTTTTGAGGCTTTAATCAGCGTTTCCTTAGACTTTTTCTAATAATTCATTCGATTGCCCTGGCGGCATGGGCGATCAGTTCTCCAGGTTTCCTTAAAAATTCATGGGATGCGGAGCTTCGAGATATCCGCTTTTTCGTGAAAGACGGTATGTTCCTCTCAGCGCAGTCCATAGAGTTCCGCCCGTTGTTTCATGCTCTGCGCCCACCGCCAATGGACCGTCTTTTCGTACATGCGATCCTGGAGACGGAAGACCGCGGGCCGGTCCGGATCAAGAACGGCCCGGGCCGCCTCCAGATCCTCGCGGGAAACCTTGTAGGCGGCGGAAATGATTTCCAGCTGGGCCGGATGCAGCGCGGCTTTGCCGTACAGCCCCCGCGAGATGTCGGTTTCGAGTTCCCGCCGCAGCAGTCCGGGGTCGTCAAAGTATTCGAAAACCGGGGCGGCCAGGGCGAAACCCGCGGGGCGGAAGACCGTCAGGATCTGATCAATGATGAAGCCCAGAGGGGTTTCGTAGATGGTGACTCCGGGTTCGCGCCGCAGCCCCATAAGACTAAGGAGATCCTGGGCGCCTATGCGCAGGGCCGTGATCCGTTCCCGCAGCGGGGAATGAACCAGAAAGCTACGCAGGCGGTGAAGGGATATACGGTCGAAAACGGCTTCCGTTTCCAGGGTGAGCATCAGGGAAAAACGTGTCTGCGGCTCCAGAAGGGTACAATAGGCGGGGAGCGTGCGCAGGTCGGCTTTCGGGATCACGAAGCCGCTGATCTTCTCCATGCCGGTGAATTTCAGCAGGCGTGAAAGGATTTCGGGATTGCGGGGACGAATGAAGCGCTTCACCGCAGCGGGCTCCAGGCGGGGCAGGGCTTCGGCCAGCGTATCCAGGGCCTGGGGCAGGTCGCGTTCCAGGACGGAATCTCCCGTGCAATAGATCAGGCTCCGCAGGCCTGGATATTTGCTCCCGTTGCCGACTTCCGCGAGATCGGGACGCAGCGCCGGCATGTACAGCGTCGAGCCGAGGCGCAAAAGAGACAGGGCGGGGTCAGGCATGGTCGACAACCTTGATCAGGGCCGCCGCCCGGTAGGGCAGGGCGGGGTCATGGACTAACGGGACCTTCTTTTCTTCGGCAAGAATCCGCAGGTGGCGGGTTTCGGGCTCGTCCGGCGCGCGGAGCAGCACCGCGCCGGGCGACCGGCGCAACAGCACGCGCGTGGCCTCGCCCAGGCCGGGCTTGATATGATTGGCGTTGGGCAGGTTATGCGCGCGCAGGATTCTGTCCACAAACATCCGTCCCGCCCGCCGCAGGTCCAGGCGTTCCTCTGCGCTCAACGGCTCCGCCTTGATGGCGGATACGGGGGAAGCTCGATCCAGCCGTTCCACTTCCGCCATGATCCGATCCACAAAGAAACGGGAGAGGTCATGCGGGGCCAGGTGCCCGTAGTGGACGCAGCCGTGAAAATCGTCCGGCCCGCTATGATCGGCGTTCAGGATGGTGCGGCTGATCAAGCCGGAAACGGTGCTGTTGAGGATGCTGGATGGCACCAGGAAATCCTCGCGGCTTGGGGCCACGCCCGCTTCCCCGCAGAGGTCGGTAAGCACATGGAGATCGGAAGCCAGCCCGAGGCCCGTTTCCCGCCTGTATCGTTCCACGGCGGCGGCCAGTTCCCTGGCGATACCCCCCTTGGCTGTCCAGCCGTCCACGAAAACGATCCCTTCCGCGGGCAGATGTCGCTCCTGTAACAGGTAGCGCAACGCATTGGCGTCAAGCCCACGCTCCCGGATGATGGAAATGGAGTAATGTCGGGCATCCCGGTGAAAATACCGTCGCAGGATCCGCCCCAGCAGGATCCCGACGGGCGTGCCGGCCCTGGCGAGGGAGACAAGCGTCAGCGGGCCGCGGCGGCGCGCGGCGATGATCGCGGCCAGGGCGCAGAGGCGTTCCGCCATTACGGGACCGTCGCGCTGCACCGATTCATGGAAGACCCGCAGATAGGCGGCCGAAGGTGGATATTCCTCGCCGATCATCTCGCTGTAATGGGCAAGGCCGGTCTGGATGCGGCGTTCCCGCTCGCCCGGCGGCATCGGAGCAAGGTTGATTGTCTTCAGGAGAAAGACGACATCAGCCGGGTCATAGCTGCCGCTGAAGGAACGGGAAATCACGTCCGCCGCTCTCCGCAGGCAATGGCTTCCGCCAGTTGACTGGCCGAGGGAAGAAGCATGTAGGCGCATTGCCGCAGAAAACCCAGATCGCTGAAGCTGTCGCCAGCCCCGATAAGCAGCGGATCTTCCATGGCGGGAGTCACATAGGTCTCCTGAAAATAGGAAACCGCGGCCGCCTTGCCGAGAAAGGGGGGGAGCAGGGCCAGGCTGTCGTTGCTGTGATGGATCCGGACATCCAGCGTCCCCAGGGCGGAATCCAGCCCTTCCTTCAGCGCCGTGAGATCTTCCGGGTGACAGGGATCAGGCTTGACGAGCAGATAAAAATCCAGCCCATCGTCGCTGAGGATCCGCGCCTTGCAGGCCAGGGATTTCCCGGAGATGAGATCTTCGGCTGTTTTGAGCAGAAAGGCCAACAGGGATGCCGCGCCGGCGCACTGCCCGGCCATGCGGCGGCGCCAGGCGGCGTCGATTTTGCCGTCCGGGCGCAGGATCACTCCGCCGAAGCTGACGATGGCTCCATGCGCAAAGGGGATCTGAACCCTTTTGAAGGCGTTGGAACTGCGGGCCGTGACGGGAATGACGGCTGCGTTCTCCAGCAACAGTTCCAGCAGAGCGCGCTGCCCGGAGGTGCAAAACGACCCGGCCAGCCCGTCCTTGGTCAGGGTGATCGGGTGGAGTTTTCCGGGGCCGCATTTGCGCCCGGCCTGAAAAAGGGTGTCGTCAAGATCCGTGAAAACGACGATACGCCGCTTCAGCCGCCCTGCCGCGGCCGCTTGCTCAGTCCGCACCCGTTTCTCCCCCGAAAAAAAGCGTCTGCGCCCCGAGGATGCGCGGCAAATCGTGCCCTGGCGGCAGGGGGGGGCGTGTTTCGTAACAGATAATGGTCTGGCGGCCGGGTTCAGGCGAGACGTTGTAGAGAAAATTGTCGATCCCGTCGTGATAATTGTCCGCGAAGCGCAAGGCTCTGGCAATATCAAGGCACGGCTTGACGGGGGTTCTGGTGGTGGACTGGAAGGTTACCCTGAATCCTTCCTCTTCCAGAAGGCGCGCCAGCCTGTAGGGCAGATAGGCGAATTCGCCCGTGCCCAGCACCAGGACGGGTTTGCCTCGCTCCAGAGAAAGTTTGTCCCGCAGTTGCCGGAGCCTGGCTTCCGCGGCGCGCGCCCCCGCCGATCCGGGGAGGCATTCTCCCGAGGTCAGGCCCAGCCGTCCGAAATTGGCGGGGAGAATGTCGTCTTTCTGTCGCCAGTCCCCCTCGGATTTGAATTCCGGCATCTCGCTTTCCGGGAGGGGGATCGGCGTAAAGGAAAAATTGCCTTCCAGCAGGGAAACGATCTCGACGGGCAGGGGAAAATTTTCGCGCAGCCGGGAGGGGGAGTCCAGCCAGCACTTGATGCTCGCCAGCACCATCCGCCGCACGCCCGGAACCCGCCGCAGGAATGCCCGGCCCAGATGCAGCATGGTATCGCCGCTGGACATCTCGTCATCAATGAACACCACGTTCCGGGCGGCCCCCAAAATGCCTTTTCCCTCTTCGGACAGCGGCTCGTAGACCAGATGCTCCCGGGCATGGCAATGATCTTCCGTCAGGCGGAAGGCCACGGGATGGTTCAGGGCATAGCGGGTGGTATGCAGAAACAGCCAGTCCAGCGTGGGGCGTTGTCGTTGGACCGCATCGAAGACGCCGTGCCCCAGGCCGGTGGCCGTTTCGGCCATGGCGACCAGCACAGTGGGCCCGGAGAGCTTCAAGGCCAGGAGCCGCGCGCCCAGCCGCCCGTAAACGCGCTCCATTGCCTCGGGACGCGCGGGATAATGCTTGCCCAGAACCTTGCTGACGAAAAGATATCCGCGCGCCTTGTTGTACCGGGCGGAAAAACCGCACAACTCAGCCAGCGGCCAGTCCGAGCGATGCACCTCCAGGGCCAGACGGCCGGTGGGCAAGTCAATGGTCTTTACTTCGGCGAAGGATGGAGACAAGGCCGCGATCTCCGGCTACAAGCCGGCCTGCATGGCGGGAAGAAGCTGCTCAACGACCTGTCCGTTGGTCGGCTCTCCCAGGGCGTGCATTTTCCATTCGCCCTGGTGGCGGTAAAGCTTGGCCATGATCATGGCGGTATAGTCGCCGCCGCCGCTCAGGGTGTAGCGGGCGAGTTCCTTGCCGGTGGAGCAGTCTTCCAGGCGGCAGAAAGCGTTCTCCACCTCGTTGAAGGTCTGTCCCCGGAAGCTGTTGACGGTAAACACCAGGTAAATGACATCCGGGGGAACGCGGGACAGATCGACGATGATCTGTTCGTCATCCCCTTCGCCTTCGCCTGTCAGGTTGTCGCCCGTGTGGACAATGGAGCCGTCGCGGCTCTGCAGTTGGCGAAACCAGACGAAATCCACCGGCTGCTTGTTCTGATCGAACAGGGCGCATGAGGCGTCAAGGTCGATGGTCGTCTGGCCGCGGCCGAACAAAGAGCCCAGAAAGCCCTTTTTGGGCTGCACGGCATCCCAACCCAGGCCCATGACGACTTTTGTCAGGGCTCCCCCGCCTTCCTTGGCGAGAGAAATTTTTTGGCCTTTGACCAGTGTGACGGACATGGAGAACACACCTCCAGGGTTGTTGCCGGGAAGCGCGAAAATGCGCTATTTCCTGCCGGCCGTCCAGCGGAAGCCGAAGCCGTAATGCTGATCGCAGTCCTTGTGCCCGGGGAAATAGAGTTCTTCTTTTCGGAACCGGATGGATGTTCCGTCATTGGTGATGAGCGCCACGGCGCAGAAGGTGCGCCGGGGATCGGGGGTATTGAGGGGAACCAGGATTTCCCCGCCCTTTCCATCGCTGATGGTCAGCCGCGCGTTGACAGTGCTGAAGTTGGCCGTGCCTTCGTAAATCAGGGCGAAGACCACCACAGTATCCATCTCGTCGGGGCGGAAGATATGCATGTTCTCGCCGTCGGCGGCGGCTCCGGAGCGGTCGTCCTTGTCCAGGAAAATATAGGGGGGGCTGTCTTTTGAGCCGAAATTCTCCCCCAGGGGCTGGATGACGCCCTGGTTCCCGTGCCTGTCGCGCCACATGCAACCGAGGTCCAGATCCGCGCCTCCTCCCCCCCCCCCGAGGAGCTTTCCCAGAAAACCGCCCTGCTTCTGCCCCGGAGGGGGCTGGTCCCACTGCAGGTTAATGTGGAATATCTGCTGCCCGCCGGCCTTGCTCAGACTGACCTTGTGCGTTGCGCCCTGCTTGTCCAGCCGGACTTTAGAGAGCTTGACCTTCTGTTCTTCCGCGGCGGGAGGCGGGGAGGGCGCGGCGCCGACTTCTTTGCCGCCGAAGTGGCTCAACAGGGCGGAGAGGCCGCCGTTGAACCCCTGGCCCACGGCGGAGAAGCGCCAGACCGTCTTCAGATAGATTTCCCCGATAATGACGGCTTTTTCCTGGGAAAAATCTTTGCCGCTGAAGGCATAGGAAGCGGTGGTCCCTTCCTGGGAGAGGATGTCGAGGCGGCCGTTGGCTGCCTGGGCGAAGGTGGCGCCGGAATCCAGGGTGGCGGTGAAGACGAGGCGGACTACGGACTTAGGGAGCCTGCCCAGGTCCAGGCTGAAAACTTCGTCGTACTCGCCGTTCCGGCCCATGGCGATAAGGGCTTTTTCGGGAGACGATTTCTGGTTGTAAAAAATGAAGTATCTGTCGTCTGAAAGCTTGCCCTCGGCGTCAATGCCGAAGCAGCTGATGTCGGGGCTTTCCGTGCCGACACGGCAGGCCACGCCCACATTGAAGGCGGACCTGGCTCCGATGTCTTCCAGTTTGATTTTTTCTCCCTTGATGAGCAGCTTGGTCACGCTACCGTCTCCTTGTTGCGGATGGCCGGCGAAACCGCCGGGGGGACGCCGGCCGGCACACATGAAAAGCCCCTTCGGCGAGGCGTTGCGGCCTTGCGCTTGGCAACGCCCGTGAGATGGCGCAAGGCGCTGGCTTTGCCCGCGTCAGGCGATGCTTTCAAAGCGCAATTGCCGCGGACGGGACGGATCAGACGTTGACGCCGAAGTTCTTGGCCAGGGGTCCGAGGCCGCCGGCGTATCCCTGCCCGACAGCCTTGAATTTCCATTCGCCGCTGTGGCGGTAAACCTCGCCGAAAACCATGGCGGTTTCGGTACTCATGTCTTCGGAAAGGTCGAAGCGCGCGATTTCCTGGTTGCCGGCCAGATTGACGATGCGGATAAAGGCGTTGGAAACCATGCCGAAGTTCTGGCGGCGGGCTTCCGCATCGTGGATGGTGACGGTAATGGAAACTTTCTGCACATCCTGCGGCACCTTGTCCAGGGCGATCTTGATCGCTTCGTCGTCGCCCTCGCCCGCGCCGGTGCGGTTATCGCCGGTATGTTCGACAGAACCTTCGGGCGAACGCAGATTGTTGTAGAAAATGAAGTCGCTGTCGCCTCTGACCTTGCCGTCTTCTTTCAGCAGGAAGGCGCTGGCGTCCAGGTCGAAGTCGCCGCCGTCAGTGGCGCGGACATCCCAGCCTAGACCAACCAGAATGTCTTTCAGACCAGGGGCTTCCTTGCTCAGTGAAACATTGCCGCCTTTGGAAAGAGATACCGCCATGAGTTCCTCCGTTGCTGATCCTTGCGCAAAATTTGCGCTGTGTATCTGTGTATCATTGTCGCCTGTAACGAGAACGCTCTTTCCCTTAGCCCGGATGCCGATTTTTTTCAAGGAAATTTTTGCTTCATCCGGTTCGCGCCTCCTTTGCCTGGTGAAGAGCGGGGATTCTGCGCAAGGTTCCGGCGCGATGGCGTATGCCGGGGAGGTCGCGGTCAGGGCGTCTTCCCTTGACTTCCGCTGTCGCGGGAATTTCAGCGGCCATGACGCTTTTCTCCGGTTATCTTTTCTCTCCGGAGCGGGGGCTTGCCCAAAACCTTTCAGGGGTATAGAAAGAGCGGACGGTACGGATAGAGGCGAAGGGACGCGGTATGAAACACCTCTGGTGCCCCTGGCGGCTGGAATATATTCTGGGTCCCAAGCCCGAGGCATGTGTCTTCTGTCTGCCCGCGCACAGGGCCGAGGACGAGGATCGCCTTGTTCTCCACCGGGGCGTATGGAATTTTGTGATCATGAACAAATTCCCTTACAACAGCGGGCATCTCATGGTCACCCCCTTCAGGCATGTCATGGACATTGACGACCTCACCCCGGAGGAATCCAAAGAACTCTTCCGCCTCCTGCAGACCGGCGTCCGCATCCTGCGAGCCTGCCTTTCCCCCCAGGGAGTGAACATCGGCCTGAACCTGGGCGAGGCGGCCGGCGCGGGCATCCGGGAACATCTGCACTTTCATCTGGTCCCCCGCTGGAACGGCGACTCCTCCTTCATGGCGGTTATGGATGAAGTCCGCGTGATTCCGGAACATTTGCGCAGCACCTATCGGATACTCAAGCCCCTTTTCGCCGCCGAAGGGCGGTGCGCCACCCATGGAGAAGCGTCATGCGACTGATTAAAATCATCCTGCTGATCCTGTTTTTTATCTGCTCCATCGTCTTCTTCATCCAGAACACGGCAACCCTCACCCAGCCCCTGCCTCTGCGTTTTGACCCCCTGCCCTCCTTCACGGAAGAGGTCGTGACCCCCAGTCCCCTGGCCTGGAGCAGCGACGGCGTCCCCCTCTACCTTGTCGTCCTGATCACCTTCGCCTGCGGCGTCTTCTTTTCCAGCTTCTTCTTCGTCCTGGAGCGCGTCCGGAATTCCCTCGCCCTGATCGGGAAAAAGCGCCAGATCCGCAGCCTGGAGAGAGAACGGGACCGGCTCAAGGCGGATCTGGTCAGGGCCGAAGAACGGCTGAAAACAGCGGAGGCCAAGGCCGAATCTCCCGCCGCCGAACCCCCGGCTTAAGCAAAGCACCATTGAAAATGTGTACTTTGTCTCCGTCTCCCGCAGATTTGCGCAACCGGAAACCGCCGGCGCGCGCGAAGCAGGCGCCGCAAAACCCGAAGGATGGGGGTTCGCTGATGGAATTTTTCAAAAAAACCGTGCGGGTTTTTGCCCTCTGCGGCCTGTTTTGCCTTGCGGCCTTGCCTCTTCCAGCTCAGGCCTTTTTCGGCCTCTTTGACAGCCATGCCAAAGTCGATATCCGGGGCGAAAACGTCAGCGTGGACGTGTCGGGCCTCAGGCCGGGAAGCGCCGGGTTTTACCGTATTGAAAAGGACGGCCTGCTGATCCGTTTTTTTCTGGTCCGGGACGGGCAGAATGCCCTGCATGCCGCTCTGGACGCCTGTGATGTTTGTTGGCGCGACGGCAAGGGCTACAAACTGGAGGGGGGAGCCATGGTCTGCGTCAACTGCGGCCTGAAATTCCCGCTGGCCCAGATTGGCAGGCGGCGGGGGGGCTGCAATCCCCATCCTGTTTCCTTCAGGACGGAAAATACGCTTGTTGCGCTAAGAACGACGGAACTGCTGATGGGCGCGAATCTTTTCCCGCATAACCGCCGATGAGTCTTCTGACCATACCCGTCCGCTACCTGCGGGTCAAATGGGCGCGCGCCCTTCTGCTGTTGTGCGTTTTTCTTCTGGGCGTGGCTTCCATGACCGCTCTGGAAGAAGTATCGCGGACCATAGGCGAAAGTTTTGAAAGAAAGCTGGTCAGCTTTGGGGCCAATATCCTGATCACTCCCCGGCGCGATACGCTGCGGGTCAGCTACGGCGGCTATACTCTGGGCGATGTCACCCTGGCGGAACACAGCCTTTCCCTGGCGGAAACCATGCGCGGCATCGACAGCATCGCCTTGCGGGGCAACCTGGCGGCAATCGCCCCCAAATTGCTGACCACCCTCACGGTGGGGGAGCAGACTGTGGGAACTGTGGGAGTCGTCTGGGAGGAGGAGTTGGCCATCAAGGCGTACTGGGAAATTTACGGCGGGATGCCCGGTCCGGACAGCGTGCTACTGGGAGCCGCGGCCGGCGCCGCTCTGGGGCTGAAGGAGGGGGATGGCATCGCCGTGGGGGGGCGTTCACTCCCCGTGGCCGGCGTCTTGCGCGAAACCGGCAGCGACGACGACAACGTCATTTTTGTGTCTCTCCCTCTGCTCCAAGATCTGACCGGGCGCGCCAACGAGGCGGATTTTCTGGAAGTGGCCGCCTTGTGCTCCGCCTGCCCCATTGACGATATCGTCGGCGAACTGCGGGCCGCCCTGCCCGGACAGGAAGTCCTGGCCTTGCGCCAGTTGGCGGAAAGCCAGATGTATTCCGTCCATTTCGCCCAGAACCTCACCTTCTCCGTAAGTCTGGTCATCCTGATCACCGCCTGCGCCACCGTCTTTATGGCCATGCTCTCGGCCGTGAGCGAAAGGCGGAAAGAAATCGGGATTATGCGTTCTGTCGGTTTTTCCCGGCGGCACATCTTCAGCGTTTTTGCCCTGGAAGCCCTGCTGATCGGCCTGACCGCGGGCGCGCTGGGCTTTGTTCTGGGGCACATCGTGGCTGGCTATGTGCTGGAAAATCTGCACCTGGTGGATGATCTCACCCCGGCTCCGGCATTTCGCCGGCTGGGTTTTACGCTCACCTCCCTGGGCGTGGGGGGGCTGGCGGTTGCCGCCTCCGCCTTCCCGGCCTGGAAAGCCTCGCGGGTTGAGCCCGGCGAAGTCCTGGCCATGTAGAGCAAAGGGGCCTTGAAAAGATATCCTGCGCGGCCGAAAAAGGCGGGAAAAACTGCCGAACAGCGAAAAAACGGGGAGAGGAAGATGTTTCTGGAGGCCCGCTCTCTGGTCAAGCGCTATCCCGGCGGCGACAAACCCGCCCTGGGCGGAGTGTCCCTGCAGGTCGGGAAGGGAGAATTTTTGGCCGTGGCGGGCCAGTCCGGCTCGGGCAAGTCCACTCTGCTCGGCATCCTGTCCGCTTTGGCCTTGCCGGATTCGGGGAGCGTGCTGTACCGGGGCGCCGACATTGTCCCGGCGGGGGAAAAGGCCCGGAATCGTTTGCGGGCCAGGGATTTCGCCTTCATCTTCCAGCATCATCATCTGATGCCCTACCTGACCGTTCTGGAAAACACTCTGCTGCCTTTCATGAACCAGATCCGCCCCATCTCCGGCCAATGGAAGGAAAAAGGGCTGCGCGTGCTGGAAAGGGTGGGGTTGGGACACAAGGCCCGTTCCCGCCCCGGCGAACTGTCCGGGGGCGAGCAGCAACGCGTGGCCATTGCCCGCGCCCTGGCCCGCGACGCTTCCGTCCTGTTCGCGGACGAACCCACAGGCAGCCTGGACTCCCAAACCGGAAGCGGCGTTATGGATTTGCTCAAGGAGTTGAACCGGGGAGGGTTGACCGTGATCATGGTCACCCATAACCAGGACTACGCCGCTCTGGCCGATCGCCTGATCAGCATGAAAGACGGCGTGATCCTGTAATACGCATTCCGGATCGCAAGGATCCGGAATGCGCGTCAACGGCGCGGCGGCCGCCGCCTGGAGAATGCCGATGATCTTTGACTGGACCAATCCCTACCGCACGATCAGAACGCCGCTTTTCGCCCGCAACATTGTCTCCACCTCGCACCCGCTGGCGGCCCAGGCGGGAATCCGCATGCTCCTGGCCGGGGGCAATGCCGTGGATGCGGCCCTTGCCGCGGCGGCCATGCTCACCGTCGTGGAACCCGTGAACAACGGCCTGGGCAGTGACGCCTTCGCCATTCTCTGGGACGGAAAACAACTGCATGGTCTTAATGCCTCCGGCCCCTCTCCGGCGGCCTGGACTCCGGAATATTTCCGCAGGCGCCACGGAGAAGAGGGCAACGGTTTTGTCAAAATCCCGGAGAGGGGATGGGACACGGTAACCGTGCCCGGCGCCGTGGCGGCCTGGGGCGCCCTGCACGGGCGTTTCGGCTCCCTGCCCCTCGGCGATATCCTTGCGCCCGCGCTGGAAGCGGCGGAACGCGGCAGCGCCGTCCCCCCCGTGGTGGCCGCGAAATGGGCCGCCGCCGCGCCCCTTCTGAAGGGCTATCCCGGCTGGGCGCAGACTTTCCTGCCCAACGGACGCGCGCCCGCTGTCGGAGAAAAATTCGTTTTTCCCGGCGCGGCCAGACTGTTGCGCGCCCTGGCCCAAAACGGAGTCCGGGAATTTTATGAAGGCAGGGTGGCCGGGTCCATTGCCGCCTGGGCAAAAGAAACCGGCGGTTCTCTTGCCCTTGAGGATTTGCGCGCCTTCCGCCCGGAATGGGTGCAGCCCCTTTCCCTGGAATACCACGGCTACGAACTGCACGAAATTCCGCCCAACAGCCAGGGAATTTCCGCCCTTATCGCTCTGGGGCTGCTCAGGCATTTTGATCTCCCCTCCCTGGGTCCGGACTCGCCGCAGAGCCAGCACCTGCAGATCGAGGCCATGAAGCTGGCCTTCGCCGATATCTGGCGGCATCTGGGAGATCCCCGATCCATGCGCGTCACGGCGGAGCAGATGCTGGACCCGGCCTATCTGGCCGGGCGGGCCAGGCTCATCGACCCGCGCAAGGCCTCCTTCCACGGACCCGGCGCCTTTCCCTCCGGAGGGACCGTGTACCTTGCGGCGGCGGACGAAAAGGGCCTGATGGTTTCCTATATCCAGTCCAACTATATGGATTTCGGTTCTGGGGTGGTTGTGCCTGAATACGGCATCAGCCTCCAGAACAGGGGAAGCGCCTTTTCCGCCGATCCGGCCTCCGCCAACGCGCCGGGGCCGGGCAAGCGTCCCTGCCACACGATCATCCCCGCCTTCCTCACGGAAAAGGGCAGACCCCGGATGAGCTTCGGCGTTATGGGCGCGGACGTTCAACCGCAGGGGCACGTCCAGACGGTTGTCCGCATGATTGACTACCGCCAGCAGCCCCAGGCGGCCTGTGACGCCCCGCGTTTCAAGGTCAACCGGGATTTTTCCGTCAATCTGGAATCCAGGGCCGATCCGGCCCTGAAAGCGGCGCTGGAAGGCATGGGGCACACCATCAGGCTGGATGACGTCTACCACGGCGAATCCGGGGCAGGCCAGTTCATCTGGCGGTTGTCCGAGAACCCGGAACAGGGATATGTTGCGGCCAGCGACACCCGGCGCGACGGCTGCGCCTGCGGCTTCTGACTGTATAGTCAGCAGATCATCGATTTGATGCGCCCAGTCGACTTTAGTCTGAACTTCCAGACTATTTTCGACGTAACTATCTTATTTTACATAGATTATAAATTTGAACATGTTCTGTTACTGGCTACAGCCGGTCTGGTTTTATGTGCAACAGTTCAAAGGCCTT
>JAISNZ010000084.1 GCA_031275955.1 Desulfovibrio sp.
CACTACATTGCGCTTTTGAAAATACATCCCATTGTAATCATTGAATTTTTCAATAAATCAGTGCTGCAAAAACTTGTTTTTGAGCAGTTTTCAGCAGGAACCTGTTAAACTTGGGCTAAGGCAAAGTCCGACAGGCTCCTAGCCCAGCCGCCGGAGCCTTTTCCGGGCAGAGGGGGGGGAAGGGAAAATATTCCCGGACGGAAAGAGAAAAATTGCTTGGCTGAAGGGGAAAAATACGGCACCATACGAAAGAAAAAAAATGTGACCACGCTCTCCATGCAGGCAAACGACAATCCCCCCCCTTCCCGTTCTCCCGCTCCCCTTGCGGGAGCCGTGCGGACCCGCGTCCGGGAAAAAATCCGCGCCTATGAGCAGTACCGCTTCAGCAGCCGGCAGTCCCGCGCCCTGAACATCTTTTTCGATCTGGCCCAGGAGTTTGACGAGACGGAGCTAATCCAGCTGCTCTGCGTGCTGGTGCTGCGCCTTCTTTTCCGTCTGGAGGCGGAGCTGTACTGCAAAAACGGGGCAGGGGAGATCTGCCTGTGTACTCCCAAAAGCCCCGCCCTGCCCTCTGCGCCGCCCCCCTTTGTCCCCTCGGTCCGTCAGGAAGGAAATCTGCTCTACCTGCCGGTGCGGGGCAAGCAGCCTTCCTCCGGCGAGTCCCTGCCCGACAGCCTGCTGGGAATCCTGGTGACGCGTCCGGACACCGCCAGCGGGAAAGGGGCCGACGACGCCACCCCGCTTTTTCTGGAAAAATTCGCCAACCGGGCGGGCTACTGTCTGCACAACAGGATACTGGCGGAAAGGCATCTGCGCCATGTCCGCTTTCTGCGCACCCTGGCCCGGGACATCGGGCACAATGTGATCACCCCGAATATGCGCATCAAGCTCCTCCTGCGCCACCTGGAGGAACAGATGGCCACCCTGGGGACGCTGGATCGCTCCGGGGAGGAATTCCGCTCCTTGCAAGCCTCCCTGCGCGGGCAGGTGACCGCCCTGGCCGGACATTTTCAGAACGGGGCGCTCTTCCTGGAGAGTCTTTTGCGGCAGAGCCACTTTGACCTGGGCCGCTATGCCCTGCGCTGCGCCCGCCTGGACATCGGCCCCCAGGTTGTCCTGCCCCAACTGGAAGAATACCGGGTGCGCCTGGAGGAACGGGGCATCCGCCTTGATCCGGAAAGTTACCGTCTGCCGGACGAGCCCTGCCTGGTGCTGGCCGATCTCGGCCTCATCAGCCAGACCCTGGCCAACCTCCTGAGCAACGCCGTCAAATACGCCCGGCCTTACGGGGAAGATGTCGTTCCCCGGACGCGCTGCACGCTGGCCCTCATCCCCGACGCCTTTTCCGGCTCCGGGCCGGGAGTCCGGGTCACGGTCGTCAGCACCGGCCCCCCCCTTGCCCGGGAGGACGAAGCCCGCCTTTTCCACGAGGATTTCCGGGCCGCCGACACCGCCGACGAAAGCGGCACAGGACACGGCCTGTCCTTTGTGCAGGAGATCGTCACCGCCCACCACGGCCTTTGCGGCTATGAGCGCCTGCCGGGCGGCAACGCCTTCTATTTTCTCCTGCCCCTGGCGGAACAAGCGCCGGAGAAGTGTGAGGGGGCAAAGCCCCCCCAAAAGGAATAAATCGGCGTTTCCCTAGTTCTCCTCTTCTCCCGGAGCGGTGTCCGTGGCCGCTTTCAGGAGATCCCCGAGGCTCTGCCCGCCGGCGTCGGCCGGGCCGGAACGGAATTCCTTGGGCTTGCGGAGTTCCTCGTCTTCCTTGATCTGCTTGATGGACAACCCCAGGCGGCGCTCCTCCGCCGAGACGTGGATGACCTTGGCCTGGATGGTCACCCCCTCCTTGAAGACCTCCGCCGGGGACTTGATCTTCTTGGCGCTGATCTCCGAAACATGCACCAGGCCCTCAATACCCTCCTCCACCTCAACGAAGACCCCGAAATCGGTGATATTGGTGATCAGCCCCTCCACCAGGACCCCCACGGGGTATTTTTCCGGCACATAGGCCCAGGGGTCCTCGCTGAGCTGCTTGATGCCCAGGGTGAACTTCTCGTTCTCCTGGTCCACGGTCAGAACCTTGGCCTGGACCATGTCCCCCACCTGGCAGACCTCGCTGGGGTGGCGGATCTTCTTGGTCCAACTGATGTCGGAAACGTGGATCAGGCCGTCGATGCCGTCTTCAATGCCGATGAACATGCCGAATTCGGTGATGTTCTTGATACTGCCCTCCAGAACGGTGCCCTCGGGAAATTTCTCGGCCACCACCTCCCAGGGGTTGGGCCTGACCTGCTTCATGCCCAGGGAAATGCGCTTCTTGTCCTGATCGACGCCCAGGATGACCACCTCCACCTCGTCGCCCGCCTTGACCATCTGGGAGGGGTGACGGAGTTTCCGGGTCCAGGACATTTCGGAGATGTGCACCAGGCCTTCCACGCCCGGTTCCAGCTCGACGAAAGCGCCGTAATCCACAAGGTTGGTCACCCGGCCGGAGAGCCGGGTATTGACGGGAAACTTCCTGTTGATGTCCTGCCAGGGATCGGCCACAAGCTGCTTTAAGCCCAGGGAGACCTTCTGGTTTTCCCGGTCGAAGGAGAGGACCTTGAGTTCCAGTTCCTGGCCCATGGAGACCATTTCCTTGGGATGACGGATGCGCTTCCAGGACATGTCCGTAATGTGCAGGAGGCCGTCGAGGCCGCCGAGATCGACGAAGACGCCGTATTCGGTGATGTTCTTGACCCGGCCCTTGACGATCTGTTCCTCGTGCAGGGTCCCGAGCAGATCCTGACGCTTGCTGTTGCGCTCCTCTTCCAGCAGCACCCGGCGCGAAACAATCACGTTGCTGCGCCGGCGGTTGATCTTGAGGACGCGGAATTCAAATTCCTGGTTCACCAGGGCGTCCATGTCCGGCACGGGACGCAGATCCACGTGGGATCCGGGCAGGAAGGCTTCAATGCCGCCCAAATCCACGGTGTACCCGCCCTTGATGCGGCGCAGGATGCGCCCTTTGCAAATATCGTTCTTTTCCTGGACGGATTCCAGTTGATCGAAGAGTTGCATCCTCTTGGCCTTTTCATAGGACAGGATGATGGTGCCTTCCATCTCGTTTTTGCGCACGACAAAAACATCCACCTGGTCGCCCGCGGACACGGTGATAGCCCCCGAGGCGTCCCGGAATTCATTCGTGGGAATCTGTCCCTCGGACTTGAAATTGACGTCCACCAGGATATGGTCCTCGCCAATCCGCACAATCTCGCCCTTGGTAATGGATCCTTCCTCCAGATCGCCGAAATCCGGATTCAGATAATCTTCCAGGACGCTCTCAAAGCTCATTTCGCCGCTCAAGCCCATTTCTTGTTCTGAAGTTGCAGCCATACAAGGTCCTCCGACCAGCATATTCCTGAAAAAATCAGGTGCGGGTTGTTTAGCAGACTCAGGCCCTGAAGACAAGGGCCTGGGCCGCGGAGCAATTCCGGAAGGAAATTGCCCTGAAAAAAGTTGTCTTCCGCCTCAGACCAGAAGATCCCAGCGTCCCCGGGGGAGGGCCTTGTCCTCCTCCGGCCTGTCGCCGGGCGTGATCTTCCCCTGGTCCACAAGGGCCTCTATATGGGCCTGCACATAGTCGCGCAGGGCTCTGGCCGCGTGCTCGGCGCAGGACTGTCCCGTCACCCGGGCCAGCAGCTCAAGTCCCCAGCGGGTTCTGTCGTCAAGACGGATGGCGATGGGTCGCATAAGGAGTCCTCCTGCGGACGCTCTCTCCTGGGCAAAGGCCCCGGGAAAAGGCATTCCCGGCCTTGCGGGGCGTCATACCAAGTTGCATTCAAACTCGTTTGAATGCAAGACGCCAAAATTTTTGAAGAACAGGCAAAGCCTGATTTTTCAAAAATTTGCGGGCAGCGGCTTCGCCTCTGCCATACCAATTAGCTTTCTATTGAAAGCAAATTGGTATCAAGCGGAAATCTCCCGGATGGCCGCAAAGCGCACCCGGGGATAGCGTTCCCTGGCGGCCTCAAGCTTCCAGGGATTAGGGGCAAGGTAGACCAGGGCCTTTTCGGCGTCCAGGGCAAGATTCTGGCGGTAGTCGTCCTTGAAGGCGGTGAATTGCAGGGAGTCGGAGGAGGAGACCCAGCGGGCGGTTTCAACGGGAACGGGCTCGTAGGCGGCATCCACGGCGTACTCCCCGGAAAGGCGGGAGATGATGACCTCAAACTGCAGGAGGCCGACGGCGCCGAGGATGTAGTCATTGCCCGCCAGGGGGCGGAAAAGCTGGACAGCCCCCTCTTCCGCCAGTTGTGCCAGGCCCTTCTGGAGCTGTTTGGCCTTGAGGGGATTTTTCAGCAGGACGCGGCGGAAGTGTTCCGGGGCAAAGCTGGGAATGCCGGTGAAGGAGAGGGCTTCCCCCTCGCTGAAGGTATCGCCGATCCTGATGGTCCCGTGGTTGGGGATGCCGATGATGTCGCCGGGATAGGCATCCTCGGCGCCGGTCCTGTCCTGGGCCATGAAGAGGGCGGCGTTGGCCACGGTCATCTCTCTGCCGGCGCGGAGGTGGCGCAGCCTCATGCCCCGGACGAAGCGGCCGGAGCAGACGCGCACAAAGGCCATTCTGTCGCGGTGGGCCTTGTCCATGTTGGCCTGGATCTTGAAAACCACGCCGGAGAATGCGGGCTCGTCCGGGAACACCAGGCGGCTGAGGGCGGGACGCGGTCCCGGGGGCGGGGCCAGGGCGACAAAGGTGTCCAGGAGTTCGCGCACGCCGAAGTTGTTGATGGCGCTGCCGAAAAAAACCGGAGTCTGTTCGCCGGCCAGATAGCGTTCCGGGGAGAACTCCGTTCCGGCCCCCTGGAGGAGTTCCAGGTCAGCGCGCAGATCCGCGCTCTGATCCCCCAGATAGGTATCCAGGCGGGGGTCGTCCAGATCCCGGATGGAGACGAAGGCTTCCCGGATTTTACCGCCATGGGCCGGGGAAAAAAGACGCAGTTCGCCGCCGCGGATGTCGTAGCAGCCCCTGAAGAATGACCCCATGCCCACGGGCCAGGTGAGGGGAACGCATTCCAGGCCGAGGCTGTCCTCGATGTCGGCCATGACGGCAAGGGGGGACAGTCCCTCGCGGTCCAGCTTGTTGATGAAGGTCATGACGGGGGTGGATCGCATCCGGCAGACGTCCATCAGCTTTTTCGTCTGGGCCTCCACGCCCTTGCCCGAGTCGATGACCAGCAGGGCTGAATCCACGGCTGTGAGCACGCGGTAGGTGTCCTCGGAAAAATCCTGGTGCCCGGGCGTATCCAGAAGGTTGATCTCGAAATCCCGGTAGGCGAACTTCATGACCGAGGTGGTGACGGAGATTCCGCGCTCCCGCTCCAGGGCCATCCAATCGGAGGTGGCGTAGCGGGAAGCCTTCCGGGATTTGACCGTGCCGGCCAGTTGAATGGCCCCGCCGAAGAGAAGGAGCTTTTCGGTCAGGGTCGTTTTGCCCGCGTCCGGGTGGCTGATGATGGCAAAGGTGCGGCGGCGGGCGATTTCCCGGCGCAGAAGGGAGAGCAAGGCGGAGGACATTCACTGATCCACGTACAGGTAGCGCTTGATTTTTTTGGTGGCGGTCTTCTCGAAGGGCTCGGTCTGCTCGATCATCCTGTGGATGCGGGCGAAGGAGGACACCCTGGAATTGACCTCAAGGCGGATGCCCTCCAGAAGGTCGGCAAGGGTCTTGTCCGCGTGGGCGGCAAAATATTCCTCCGTCCGGTCCACGTCAAGATAGACGCGGGCGGTGAGCCTGCCGTCCTGCGCGTAGACCAGGACTTCCTGGACATAGGCTGAGGCGAAGAAGAAGGATTCCACCTCCTCGGGATAGATGTTTTCGCCGCTGGGGCCGAGGATGACGTTCTTGGAGCGCCCCTTGATGAAGACATAGCCGTCAGCGCTCACGCTCCCCAGATCGCCCGTGCGCAGCCAGCCGTCCTTGGAGAGAACCTCGGCGGTGAGCTCGGGAAGCTTGTAATAGCCGCGCATGACATTATGTCCCCGGACCTCGATTTCCCCCTCGCCTGTTTTGGGGTTTCGGGAGCCGATCCGCAGCTCGACGCCCTCAAGAATGGTTCCGGCGCTGGAAAGCCGGGTATGGGCGGGGGAAGATCCCGTGAGCAGGGGGGAAGTCTCGGTGAGGCCGTAGCCGATGGCGTAGGGGAAGCGGGCCTCGCGCAGAAAGCGTTCGGCGTCGGCGGCCAGAGGAGCCCCGCCGATGGCCAGGATGCGCAGGCGGCCGCCGAAGGAGGCCAGGAGCTTTCTCCCGGCCAGGCGGCTGATCAGGCTCCGGGTAAGGGAAAAACGGCAGAGGAGGCGATTGAAGCGGGTTTTGGCCAGATTGGGCAGGATGGCGGTCTTGAAGATTTTCTCCACCACCAGGGGGACGGAAAGGACGACGGTGGGCCGGACGGCCGCCAGGGCGGGCAGGAGGACGCGGGAGGTGGGGGCCTTGCCGAGGTAGTGAACGCTGGCGCCGCAGGCAAGGGGATAGACAAGGCCGAGGGTGGCCTCAAAGGTGTGGGCCAGGGGCAGGAGGGAGAGGAAGCGGTCCTGCCCGGTGGCGGGCACAATGGTGAAGACGGCGCGGAGGTTGGCGACGATGTTCCCGTGGGTGAGCATCACCCCTTTGGAATGCCCCGTGGTGCCGGAGGTATAGATCAGAGCCGCGAGGTCCTCCGCGCTTGGTTCCGCGGGCGCGCCTTCCCCCAGGGCCTTTCCCATCCAGCGGCGGAACTCGCGCAGGCCGGCCTGCCTGAGATCGCGCAGGGTATCGCGGCTGATGTCCAGAGTCATGGGGGAGAAGGTCTCCAGGTTGAAGCACAGGGGAGCGGGGTCCAGGGAGGCCCCCTCCAATTTGGGGAAGAGCTTTTCGGAGACGAAGACGGCCCTGGCCTCGGAATGGCGGAGGATGTGGATAACGGCGTCCGCGTGGAATTCCGTGAGAATGGGAACGGCGACGGCCCCCATGGAGACGACGGCGAAGTAGGCGATGCCCCATTGGGGACAGTTCTCAGCGAGAATGGCGACCTTGTCGCCGAAGGCGATGCCCTTGGTCCGCAAAAGGTGGGAGAGGGTCCGGACGGCTTCGGCAACCTCCCGGTAGGTCATGGGGGCTTCCCCCGGCCCGGCCAGACAGGGGCGATCCGGGAATTGCCGGGCGCTGGCTTCCAGGACCTGCGGCAGAGTCCGCACAGAGGGGAAGGGGCCGGCCATCAGGTTACTCGCGCAGGTGCGCCGTGGCGTTCAGAAAGCGGTCCACGCTCTGCTCCAGGGATTCGGAGCAGAGAAAGAGGATGGAGAAGGAGCTTGTCGGGGTGGCGGCCAGGGAAAGTCGTTCGGCGGCATCGTGGATCTCCGTCAGGCCGAGGTTCTGGGCGGAGGAGGTGATGGCCCGGGCGATTTCCCGGATGGAGGAGAAATCGCCGAGCATGAGGGCCTCGTTGAGCTGGGTGCGCAGGTCCGGCAGGGCAACGGTCATGCGCAAAAGCAGTTTGAGATAAGCCTGCCTGTTGTTGTGCAATCGCTTGAGTCCTTCGGAGAAGGTCATGCCCGGCATGTCGGCGGGAATGATCTTGGGCGCGGCAAAGGCCGGCCGGGCGACAGCGCCGCGCACCCCGGTCCCGGAGGAGGCCGGGCTGCGGGGCTGCGGGGAGGATCCTTCGGCGGAGGAAGGGCCGGCGAGGGGGGGCGGCGCGACTTCCGCCTCCGCCCCGCCCGCGGGGGTCGCGGCCTCCTCCCTTAAGGATTGCCCGGGCTCGGGCGCCGGAATCCAGCGGATGAGCCGGGCATAGACATCCTTGACGTCAATGGGTTTGGTCACATGGTCGTTCATGCCCACCGCCAGGCTTTTTTCCTTGTCGCCCGTCATGGCGTGAGCGGTCATGGCCACAATGGGCAGGGAGGCCAGGGAAGGAATCCCGCGGATCTCCCGGGTGGCGGACAGGCCGTCCATCTCCGGCATCTGGATGTCCATGAAGACCAGGTCGTAGGGCTTGGTCTGGACCATCTCCAGAGCCTGACGGCCATTGTCGGCCATGTCCACGACAAAACCGACCTTTTCCAGGATCTCGCGGATGATGATCTGGTTGATCTCGTTGTCCTCCGCCACCAGGATCTGCTTTCCGGCCAGACGGGCGAGCCTTTCCTCCGGGCTGGCGTCCGAGGTATCCTCGGACAGGTAAGCGACGTCTTTTTCCGTTTCGGCCGGGGGAGGGGCGAGATCAAAACGGGCGGTGAAGGTAAATTCCGAACCCTCGCCGGGAGAACTGACGCAGAAGATGTTGCCGTGCATCATTTCCACCAGCCGCCGGGAAATCACCAGCCCCAGCCCGGTTCCGCCGTAGCGCCGGGTGGTGGAGGCATCCGCCTGGGTGAAGGCGGTGAACAGACGGCCCAGCTGTTCTTCCGTCAGGCCGATGCCGGTGTCGCGCACGGAGAACTCCAGCACCGTGCTGGTCTCGCTGATCTCCAGCAGGGAGACGCTTAGCGTCACGCCGCCGCGTTCGGTAAACTTGAGGGCATTGCCCGTCAGGTTGGTGAAGATCTGGGTCAGGCGCAGGGGATCGCCGCGCAGATGCACGGGCACGTTCTCCGGCAGGGAGAACTCCAGGACAAGCCCCCGCGCGGCGGCGATCTCCCTGAACATGTCCGTCACGGTCTGGAGCACGGAGGACAGGGAGAAATCCACGATCTCCATTTCCAGCCGGCCGGCCTCGATCTTGGAGAAGTCCAGGATATCGTTGATGATGCGCAGGAGGGCCTTGGCGGAACTCTCCGCCTTTTCCAGATACTCGCGCTGCAGCGGAGCCAGTTCGGTATCCAGAACCAGACGGGTCATGCCCATGATGGCGTTCATGGGGGTCCGGATCTCGTGGCTCATATTGGCCAGGAAATCGCCCTTGGCCCGGGTGCTTTCCTCGGCCACATCGCGGGCGAGACTGAGTTCGCGCTCCTTTTCGCGCATCTCCGTCACATCCTGGAACCAGGCCATGATGCAGTCCTCGCCGTAATAATCGCCCTTGTAAGCGTTGACCAGCATCTCGCGCGTGTTCTTCATGCCGTCTTCCACCGAGACCGGCTTCCAGTTGATGACCCCGTTCTGTTCCAGTTCCCGGAAAAACAGGGTCCGGGCCAGATCGTCCGTATAAAAGCGCGAGGCGTGTTCGCCGATGTTGACGTCGAAGAAATTCAGGGCATAGGGGGTGGCGAAGCGGATGACGCCGTCCACCAGGATGACGAAGCAGACCGGGCTCGACTGCATGACCTGCACCAGCAGGCGGCGCTCCTTGTCCACCTCCGCTTCCTTGGCCTTCAGCTCCGTCAGGTCGCGGATATAGCTGACCAGGAGGCGCTCCCTGCCGTAGCGGACCCGCACCAGGGTGATCTCCGCCGGAAGAGGGGTCCCGTCCGGGCGCCGGTACATCCACTCAAAGCACTGGTATCCTTCCCGGGAGGCGGCGGCAAGGTAGCGGGCGAAAAGGTCCGCGCTCCTCTGCCCGTCGGGCTGCACCTCGGGAGAGAGATCCGCGAAGCGATCCAGGTAGTCCCGCTTGTTTTCCAGCCGGAACAGCAGGGGGGCGGCGGTGTTGCAGTCCTGGATGCGGCCCGCGGCATCCAGGAAATTGCAGGACAGGGGAATGGCGTCCAGCATGATGCGGATGCGCGCGTCCGCTTCGTGGATCTTGGTCACATCCTGCATGACCTCAATGAAGCCGATGTGGTTGCCGGCCTTGTCATACAGGCGGGAGGTCTGCCCCTGAAAAAAGCGGTTCAGAAGGGGGTGATGCCGGGTGAAGATGCGCCCCGCCTCCAGGTCCGTATCCTGGAAGAGCAGTTCCCCGCCGCCCTCCTCCGTCCACCAGGGACGGATCTCCGTGCCCAGAACCTTGTCCGGGGACGGAGCCCCCACGACCTCCAGGGCGGGTTTGTTCAGGTACGTCCAGCGGCCCCCCCTGTCCGTGACGCTGAGGGGAAAGGGGATGCTGTCAATGATGGACTTGTACCACCACATCCTTTCCATAATGAGATCAAAAACTTCATTGAGGCTGTGGGTGAAGGCGCTGGTGGAGGTCGCCCCCAGGGCGTCCAGATTTTCCCACCCGTCCCAGATGTCCGCGCCCTTCGCGCCCTCCGCGGGTCTCTCCACTCCGGCGGAGGCGTTCACCTCGTCCGATCCGGCCAGAATGCCGGCCAGCCGCTGCTGGATGCCGCGCAGAAGAACGGTGCGCTCCTGGATGGTGTCGGCCAGGGCCTCGTTCTGCCAGGCCACGGTGTCCATAAGGCCGGACAGCTCCTGCTCGCGGGCCTTGCGTTCGCTGATATCGAGGACACAGCCCGCCACGCGGGAAACGCGGCCTTCTCCGTCCCATTCCACCGGCCGGCCCATGTCCCGGAGCCAGAGATAGGACCCCTCCCCGCGCCGCATGCGCACTTCCAGATCAAAGGCCTGCTGCGCTCCGGCGGAGGCGTCTGCGTGAACCCGCGCGACAGAGCGGCGATCTTCCGGATGGAGCAGATCCAGCCAGGCTTCCTCCGTGGAGGGCAGTTCCTCCGCGCAATAGCCCAGAAGGGCAAAGAACCCGCCGCTGACCTGAAAAACGCCGTCCGGCGGCCGCCAGTCCCAGGCCGCCAGCCCGACCCTTTCCGCCAGAAGCTCCAGTTGGCCCAGGTCGCGGACAGGCCCCTTGTCCTTCTCCAGGGCCTCAGGCCGGGCCGGGCCGCGAAGGGCCGCCTCCAGAG
>JAISNZ010000203.1 GCA_031275955.1 Desulfovibrio sp.
AGGTGGATATCCCCGGAATTTCCGCCAAGGCCGCCTCAAGCCGCGCGCTTTGCCCCGCTTCGGCATGCACGAGAAAACCCGCAATCGCCATCGTGGTGTCCTTTTTCAAAGTTCATTCGCCCTCGGAAAACGCTGATTTATTCCCTTATGAGGGGGCTTTGCCCCCTCAAACTCCCCCGGCAGGGGCCTGCTGCCCCTGCACCCCCGTTAAGTATTTCAATGGAATACGAAATGAGGGGGTTCGGGGCCGTCCGTCCCGCGCAAAAACGCGGGCGGACAGCATCTGAAACGATATGCCCCCCGACGGGGTTCGGGGCGGAGCCCCGATAAATCAGCGCTTCCCTAGGTAATGGAAATCGAACCTTTTTTCCGCGTCTTCAGAGCGCAGTTTTTCAATCCATTCCGTTTCCAATTCCGCCAGGACATTTTTGGCCAGTACAGGCTCGCAAATTTCCTCCAGCCAGGGCCAGGGCTCGGCGTCTTTGTCAGGAACAAAGGGGAGTTGAAGCCTTGCCAGGTCCTCCCGCAGCAGGGCCGAAATAGCCGGGTACTCCCTGAAAAGGGCCAGGGCTCTCCCCAAGGCGTTTTCCTGACTCGGCGGGGGTTGCTCCGAATCCTCCCCGGACGGCCGCAGGGCTTCGGCAATGAGGGCAAGGCATTTTCCCAGTTCAATATACAGAAAAGCCCATTCGCCGCTGGAGCGCCCGTAGTCCAGAGCTGTTTGCAGGAAGCCGCGCAGGAGCGACGCTGCCCGTTCATCCTGTTTGCGCAGGCTCTCCCGCCAGGCTGAGACCAGCCGGTATTTTTGGGCCTCCCCCACCTTCTGGATGGACAGAATATAGGCGGCGCTGCGCCGCCAATACTGCAGCCTGTGTATCTGGCGCTTTTCATAGACCGGATAGAGATCCGCCGCGACAAGGGTATAACCGGCAGCGGAGGCTTTGGCGCAAAACCAGACGTCTTCGTGTGACCAGCCCTCATGCCCGGCCAGACCGTCCAGATGCTCCCAGATCCCCTTCCGGAACAGCCAGAGCCCGCCGGGCAGAAAAAACGTCCGGCGGTTTTTTCCGCAGCGCCTGGAGGTCCTGTACAGGGCGCGGGAAAGGTAATTGTCGGCCAGAGAGGGAATGACGCTGGCGCCGACCAGGGCAATCTTCGGATCGGTCAGCAGGGGAAGGGCCGCTGCAAGCCAGCGCCTGTCCATACGGATGTCGCCGTCAATGGACAGGACGACTTCTCCCCGCGCCTCCCCCAGCCCCAGGCGCTTGGCGCCGGCCGGCCCCAGATTTTGCGGGGATCGCAGGACTTTGACGCGCTCCATGGGGGGAAAGGGAGGGTCGGAACCGTCATCCACCACGATGATTTCGTCCGGGCGGATGAAATTTTGTCCATGCCGGAGTAATTCCAGGACAAAATCGTGGTCGTTATAGCTATAGGTGACAAGGCTCAAAAAAGGGGCCATTTGCGGATCAATTGCCGGTTCCGGGAAAAAGTTCTTTCCCCTTTTGGCCGCACGGGCGCATCCGGCGGACCCCTGTCGGGCTTTCCTCCGGGAAAGGCCCTGGCCCGCCGGATGGGAAGAGGGTCAACTGTGTTTCTTGATGTGGTACAGGGCGCCGATGGTGGCGGCCAGCCCAAGGAAAAAGAAAAGAAAATCCATGGGAACTCCTTTGTGTATTCGGCAGGTGTATCCAGTAACACAGCGAAAGCGGTTCCGCCAGTCTTCCCGGCTGGGTTTGGGCGGAGCCCCGATACGGCATGTTTCCCTCAGGAGTTTTCCAGGGGAAAGGCTCGGCCGCCTGCGGCGGCGAGTTCCTGAAGGATTTTTTCCATGAAGCGGGGGAAGGCGGCCTGGCAGGGGGGGCTCAGTTCCATCCGGAGGGATTTCCAGTCCAGAGGCTCCATGCCCATGACCACTGCTGAGGGGCGGCTGCCGATCAGGGAGCAGCTGACCAGCACGTCCTCAAGGTCCACCTGATGTTGGGAATCGTGAAAACCAAGACTTTTGCGCAGATCCTCATCCTCCAGGCGGTACAGGGTCCCCGGTTCCCCCCCGCCCAGGACCGCGTCCATGACAATGAGCCGGTCACAGTCCACAATGGAGGCCATCAGCAGTTTGCCCAGGGTTCCGCCATCCAGGAGGGTGACATTGGGGGAAAAGGAGTACCGCCCTTCCAGATGCCGGGCGGCGTGAACGCCGAGGCCTTCGTCGGCATAGAGCAGGTTGCCTACTCCCAGGAGCAGGATGCGGGGGTCAGGCATGGGGGAAGTCTTCTCCGGCAGGGGCCTCCGGCCAGGGGCAAGGCCCTCCGTCTTCGGGGCTCCTGAGCCAGGACGCCTCAGAGGATGTTGAAGACCCTCCGTTCGTTGCTGGTGGGGTCGATGAGGTGAATGGCGCAGGCGATACAGGGATCAAAGGAGTGGATGGTGCGCAGAATTTCCACAGGCCGCTTGGGGTCGGCGATGGGGATGCCGATCAGGGCTTCCTCGAAGGGGCCGATCTGGTTCCTGGCGTCCCGGGGGCCCATGTTCCAGGTGGTGGGGACAACGAGCTGGAAGTTGGCGATCTTTTTGTCCTTGATGCGGATCCAGTGGCTCAGGCCGCCGCGCGGGGCGGTGACAAAGCCGACTCCCTCCGCCTCATTGGGCATTTCCCAGTCCTGGTAGATTTGGGGTTTGGCCTCTTTGCGGATCTGGTCCTGGTATTCCCCGACCCAGCGTTCCATCTGGCCGGCGACGACGGCGGCCTGGATGCCCCGGGCGGCTGTGCGGCCCAGGGTGGAGAACAGGGCTTCCGGTCCGACGCCCAAGGCCAAAAGGACCTTGTCGACGACAGGGACCACGGCCTGATGTCCGCTGGCGTAGGCCACAAGCATCTGGGCCAGGGGGCCGGTTTCCATGGGAGTCTCGGCGTAGCGCGGGGATTTGGACCAGGAGTAGCGTTCGTCGCCGTGCAGGTCCGTGTAATCGGGGTCTGTGACGCCGTCAAAGGGCTTGCGGGCTTCGTCGCCCTTGAACCAGCTATGACGGACGTGTTCGGTGATCTTGTCGGGCTCGAAGGACCGGACGGAGGTGATGTCCCGGTTGAAAATGGCGCCGGGCTTGAAGAAGCCGCTGTTCAGATCGTCATCGTCGCTGCGGAATTCCCCGAAGGTCAGGAAGTTGGTGGTGCCGCCGTAGTCGGCCACGTCCTTGTACTGGGAGGCGACGGCCAGGAGGTCGGGGATATAGACCTCGTTGACAAAGGCGCAGACTTCCTTCTCCAGGGTGAGGAATTCATTGATCCGTTCCGGCTTCAGGGAATCGTAGCTGGTCACGCCGCCCACCACGGTGAACTGGGGATGGGGGTTTTTGCCCCCGAATACGGCCATGGCCTTCGCGGCCTTGACCTGCAGGTGCAGGGCCTCCAGATAGTGGGCGGTGGCGATGAGATCCAGTTCCGGGGACAGGACATAGGCCGGATGTTTTCCCAGAAAATAGGCGTTGGTGAGATGTCCGAGCTGGCCGCTGTCCACATATTTTTTGATGCGGTCCTTGACCGCCTGCATCTGCTCGGTCGTCGTCCGGCGCGGCGAGATGTCCGAGGCGATTTTGGCCGCCCTGGCCGCGTCGGCGTTCAGACAGTTGCTCACATCCACAAAATCCAGGGCATGCAAATGGTAAAAATGGACAATGTGGTCGTGCAGGTACAGGGCGCCCAGGACCATGTTGCGCAGCATGGCGGCCAGGGGAGGTATCTTGACCCCCACCGCGTCGTCCACGGCCCGCGTGGAGGCCAGGGCATGCACATAGGTGCAGACGCCGCAGGTCCGCTGGGTGATATGCTGGGCGTCCCTGGGGTCGCGGCCGATGAGGATCCGCTCAATGCCCCTCCAGAGGGTGCCGCTGGAGTAGGCGTTGCTGACTCTGCCCTTGGTGACCTCCACCTCGATGCGCAGGTGCCCTTCAAGGCGGGTGACCGGATCAACGACGATGGGGCCGGAAAAAGAGGTGTCGATGGCGGATTGAGACATGTGCAATCTCCCTGGAACAATGGGGCGCTTTTAGCTGTAGAAGGGGCTCATGTGATCCCAGAAATCGGGCTCGCTGCAACCGATGCAGGGATGCCCCGCGGCCACGGGCCAGTTGGTGCCGTTGAACAGGACTGTGGGACAGTTGTTGTACGTCTGCGGCCCTTTGCAGCCCAGGTTGTACAGGCACCAGCCCTGGCGGGCCTCATCCGAGCCGAAGGAGTCGGCAAAGCGGCCGGCATCGAAATGGGGGCGTCGTTCGCACAGTTCATGCACGGATTTGCCGAAAAAGATGTTGGGCCGGCCGATGGAGTCCAACTCGGGAAGTTTCCCTTCCGTCAAATAATGGACGATGGTGCCCACAATGTTGATGGGGTTGGGCGGACAGCCGGGGATGTTCACGGCGCTGACGCCAAGGGCGCCGAAGGCGGCGTTTACGCCTTTGGCCCCGGTGGGGTTGGGGGCGGCGGCCTGGATGCCGCCGTAAGCGGCGCAGGTGCCGTAAGCGATAACCGCTTTGGCCTTGGGCAGAACCTCCTCGTTGATGGAGAGCATGGTCCTGTTGGCAACTTTGCCGTACATGCCGTTGCCGGCTGTGGGGATTCCCCCTTCCACGATGCAGATGAAGCCGTCCGGATTGTGAATGGCGCTGTGCAGGGCCTCTTCCGCGGCCTCGCCGGCGGCTGCCATGATGGTTTCCTGGTATTCCAGGGAGATGGCGTCAAAGAGCAGGGCATCCAGATAGGGATTGGTGGTGCGCAGAAAGGCCTCAGAACAACCGGTGCATTCCGCGTTGTGCAGGTAGACCACGCAAGGCCGTTTGCCCTCTTTGCCGGTAAGAGCCCTGGCAATCCGGGGGGCCAGGGAGGGCCCCAGGCCCATGGCTGCGGCGACGGCCGTACAGTATTTGAGGAATTGACGGCGGTTTATGCCGTGCGCCCGCAGACGCTCCTCCACATTATCCTTTGCAAGACCAACGGCAACGCGCATATTTCCTCCTCGCCCGGGCCGCCGGGAGGCGGCCGAACACCCCGCCGCCGGACATCTTCCGCCGGTGGAAGGGGATACTGCATAATATAAATATCCTTGCAGGAAGTACAGGAGAGGACCTGGAAAATCGAATATATAATTTCAATGCGATTGTCATAAAAATAGTTATAAAATAAATATCAGATTCCCCGCCGGGTCTGGGGTCCCGTCTGCGCGGCGCTTCCCGGGCGAAGGGAAAGCCGCGGGGCTCCCTGTTCGCGGCAGGCGTGTTTCGTCTGGCGTGTTTCGTCTTGCATCCCGGGCCTGGCTCTGCCATGATCTTTCCGTGCGGATACGGATATTCCCGGGCAATGGCAGCAGGCAATCGCCCGGCGGCCGCGCGAGCGGACGCCCGCCGCGGAGGCGCAATTCACCTGCGCTGCCGGGCGCCGAAGCGGGCGCCGTCCGAAGGCAGGCCGGAGGAGACGCGCAGAGGCAAAATGCTCTATCAGACGCTTGCCGCCTGTGTGGCGGATCTGGAAAAGAACGGTTTTCTGCGCCGGATTGACGGCTGTGAGGTGGACCCCTGCCTGGAGGCGGCCGCCATTCAGCGCCGGGCCTTTCGCAGGGGAAGTCCGGCCCTGCTCTTCACCAGGGTCAAGGGAACCCCCTTTCCTCTGCTGGCCAATTTTTTCGGTTCAGGCGAACGCCTCCGCTTCATTTTTCGCCATGGCCTCCGGGCGGTGGAGGCCCTGTTCAGGCTCAAGGCGGATCCGCGGGAGATCCTGCGCCATCCCCTGCGCTGCGTCTCTTTGCCCGGAGCCCTTCTGCACATGATGCCGCGCAAGGTCAGGACCGGCCCCGTCCTGTCCTGCTCCACCGTCCTTTCCCGGCTGCCCCGGATTGTTTCCTGGCCCGGGGACGGGGGCGCCTACATTACGCTGCCCCAGGTCTATTCCGAGGATCCGGACCGGCCGGGTTTCGCCGCTTCCAACCTGGGCATGTACCGGGTGCAGATCAGCGGCAACGCCTTTGACCCGGATCTCGAGGCCGGACTGCATTACCAGATCCACCGGGGCATCGGGCCGCACCACGCCGCCGCCCTGGCCCGGGGAGTGCCCCTGCCCGTGAACGTCTTTGTCGGAGGGCCTCCCGCCCTGACCCTGGCCGCCATTATGCCCCTGCCCGAAGGCATGCCCGAGATTTTTTTCGCCGGTCTCCTGGCAGGGGGCCGCATTCCCATGATTGTGCCCAAGGCCGGTTCAGGCGCCTTGCCCCTGCCGGCTGAAGCGGACTTTTGTCTCTCGGGCGTCCTGCTCGCGCGCGACGGCAAGGCCCTGACCAAACCGGAAGGCCCCTTCGGGGATCATCTGGGCTATTACAGCCTGATCCACGATTTCCCCGTCCTGCGCGTCCACAGTGTCCGCCACCGCCGGGACGCCATCTGGCCTTTCACCTCCGTGGGCCGTCCGCCCCAGGAGGATACCGTTTTCGGGCAGTTCATCCACGAACTCACGGCCGCCCTCGTGCCCGCAACCTTCCCCGGGGTGCGCGAGGTTCACGCCGTGGACGCGGCCGGGGTGCATCCCCTGCTCCTGGCCCTGGGCAGCGAGCGCTATGTGCCCTTCGCCCGGGACCGGATTCCCCAGGAGCTGCTGACCTGCGGTTTTGCCCTTCTGGGCGGCACCCAGACCAGTTTGAGCAAATACCTGCTTCTGGCCGCCCAGGAAGACGCCCCCGGCCTGAGCACCCGCTCCGTTCCGGATTTTTTCCGGCACTTTCTGGCCCGGACCGATTTTTCCCGCGATCTGCACTTCATCACCCGCACCACCATGGATACCCTGGATTACACCGGCATCAGCCTGAACCAGGGGTCCAAAGTCCTCTGGGCCGCCGCCGGAGAGCCACGGCGGCGCCTGTCCCTTGCCGTTCCTCCGGATCTTTCCCTGCCTCCCGGATTTGCCGATGCCCGGCTCTTCGCCCCCGGCATTCTCCTTTGCCGCGGCCCGGCCCACACCCTTGGACGCGATGTTCAGGACCCCGCCCTGGAACCCCTGGCCCTGGCTCTGGCCCGCCTTTCCCCCTCCCGCGAGGACGCTCCGGCCGAAGAGCCGGCCCTCCTTGTCGTTGTTGACGACCCCGCCTTCGCCTCCGCCTCCTGGGACAACTTTCTCTGGACGGCCTTCACCCGCTCGGATCCGGCCACGGACCTCTACGGCCCCCGCGCCGCAACGCATTGCAAGCACTGGTCCTGCGCCGCCCCCCTGATCATCGACGCCCGCGCCAAGGCTTTCCATGCCCCAGTTTTGGAAGATGACCCCGCCGTGGAAAAGCGCCTGGACGCCCTGGCCGCTCCCGGCCGCCCTCTCCACGGCCTGATTGCCTGATTTCCGCGTAAATGCCTTTTGCTTGCCGCCTGGGAGGAAAATGCTCCGGGACAGTAAAGGGAGAACGATGGACACCCGGGGAAGATCGTGGGAAGAATGCCGTGATGCGCCCCCGCTCCGGCGCATCGGCGGGAACGGCCCGTTAGCCGGAGGTTTCCTGCGGGGCGGAGAAAAGCATTGCGGGAGGGAAAGATGAAGAAAATAGACGCCCATGCCCATGTCGGCTATTTCGGTTCCTGGTGTGATGTGGGCCTGACGGCCCGGGAAATGGTTTCCGCCATGGGGGAGTATGCCATTGAAAAGAGCGTGATCAGCTATCCCGACAACTCCGTCACTTCCGACGCCCTTGCGGCCTACCCGGAGAGCTTTGTGCCCCTTGCCTGGATAAACCCCCACCAGGGCGAGGAGGCTCTGCGCGAATTTTCTTCCCTTGTGGACAGGCTGGGCTTTGCCGGCCTGAAGCTGCACCCCCTGTTCAACGCCTACACGGCGAACGACGAGGTGGTCTTTCCCCTGATCGAACATGCCCGGAAAAGGGATCTGCCGGTCTTCATCCATTCGGGCCACCCCCCCTTTTCCCTTCCCTGGAGCATAGGGCAGCTTGCGGAGGCTTACCCAAAGGTGCGCTTTGTCATGGTCCACATGGGGCATGGGCACGGAGTCTATATTCAGGCCGCTCTTGATGTCGCCGCCAAATACGACAACATCTGGCTGGAAAATTCGGGTATGCCCATGCACACCAAGATCCGGGAAGCCTATCGGAGGGTGGGCCGGGAGCGGATCTTCTGGGGAAGCGACGCCCCATTTCATCATTACGCCGTGGAGATTTTACGCACAGAGGTTTGCGGCTTGAAAGAGAGTCAGCTTGAAGATATTTTTTACCATAACATCAGGAAATTTCTCCATTTGTAGAGCATG
>JAISNZ010000204.1 GCA_031275955.1 Desulfovibrio sp.
CTTGCGGGCGGCAAGGGCCTGTTCGTCAAGGAGATTGAGGAAGCTCTCCTGGACGGCCGGGCGGACCTGGCCGTACACTCCATGAAGGATATCCCTGTGGACCTGCCGGACGGGCTGACCCTGGGAGCCGTTCCCAGACGGGAAAACGCGGCGGATGTCCTGCTCAGCTTCGCCTTCCCCCGCCTTTCCGCCCTGCCCGCCGGCGCCAGGGTGGGCACCTCCAGCCTGCGCCGCCGCGCCCAGCTTCTGGATCTGCGCCCGGACCTGAATATCGTCCCCCTGCGCGGCAACCTGGATACCCGGATCCGCAAGCTTAAGGCCGGCGAGTGCGAAGCCGTTGTCCTGGCCGCGGCCGGCCTGCGCCGCTTGGACCTGCATGTCCCCCATATGGACCCCCTGAGCCCGCCGACCTTTCTGCCCGCTGCCGGCCAAGGCGCTTTGGGCCTGGAATTTCGCGCGGACAGGGAGGACCTGCGCGAGTTGCTGGCTCCCTGCAACCACGAGCCTTCCCGCATTTGCGTCGAGGCCGAACGGGGCTTCCTGGCCGGACTGGGAGCCGGCTGTCAGGCGCCCGTCGCCGCCTATGCGCTCCTGAGCAGGGATCAGCCCGACGCCCCCCTCTCCCCGCAAACCCCTGTCGTCCTGGAGGGCCTGCTGGCCTCCCCTGACGGCGCGGTCCTCCTCCGGCGGCTGGGCCGCGGCCCCGCGGGCCAAGCCCGGCAACTCGGCCTTGACCTGGCGGAAGAGGTCACGGCCGCCGCCAGGGGAACGGTTCTGGAACACTTCCTCCGCGCCGGGACTCCGCCCTGAACTCCACAATCTTAAAGGTCCCCCGCCATGACCGCCCTTTCCCCCCTGCCCTCGGGCAAGCTCCGCGCCCGGCTGGATCCCGGCCGCATCCCCTATGAATCCAGCGCCTCCATCCCCCAGCGCGCCCGGCTCCTCAGCCCCCACCAGCCGCGCGCCTTTCAGGCCCTGGAAATCGGTCTCTACATCACCGCCCCGGGCTTCAATATCTATCTGGCCGGAGAGTCGGAACTCGGACGGGCCTACCTGCTGCGCGACTATCTGAAACCCAGGGCCAGAAAGGGCGCCACCCCGCCGGACCTGGCCTACCTTTATAACTTCGCCGATACCGACTCCCCCCGCCTGCTCCGCCTGCCGGCCGGCCAGGGCGGACGCCTGAAAAGCGCCCTGGCCAAAATCCTGCCCCGCATCCAGAAGGAAATCGCCCTGCGCCTGGATCGCAACGCCTACCTGCGCCGGCGCACCTCCCTCATGGAGATCTTCCACAGCAGACGCGAAACCCTGCTCTCCCGGATGAACAGAATCGCCGAAAGCCAGGGCTTCAACCTGGGCATGGACGAGGCCGGGGCCATGACCCTCTATCCCCTGCTGGAGGGCAAACGCCTCAACGAGCAGGAGTTTGAACGCCTGGCCGAGGATCAGCGCCGCCTCCTGAAGATCAGGAGCGACAGCCTCATGGAGCCCATAAGCGGCTTTCTGCGCAGGCTGGCCCGGGAAGAGCGGAGATTCATGACCGCGGAACGATCTCTGGAACGGGACCTGGTGGAAGAGGTTCTCACCACCACCCTGGACCCCCTGGTGGAACGCTTCCTGTCCCAATGCCCCTCCGACGGCCTGGCCCGCTTCTTTGCAGACCTGCGGGCCGACACCCTGGAAAACCTGGACGCCCTCATGCCCCAGGAGTCTCCTCCGCCTTCTTCCCGCCAGGGAAACACCCCTCCGGCCGATCCCGCCCAGATCTCCTTCGACGACCTTTGCGCCCGCTATGCCGTAAACGTTTTCGTGGACAACGCCGAAACCGCCGGCGCCCCCGTCCTCTTCGAGGATCACCCCACCCTGGCCAACCTCATGGGCTGCATTGAGCGCGAAGCGGAAATGGGCGCCCTGGTGACGGACTTCACCCTGATTCAGGCCGGCTCCATCCACAAGGCCAACGGAGGTTTCCTGGTCCTGCGCATTGAGGACATGCTCCAGCACGTCCAGGCCTGGGAAGCCCTGCTGCGCGCCCTGCGCGCCGGATGCTCCCGCATTGAGGACGCCGGGGAGGAAGATACGAGCAAAACCAAGGGGTTGCGCCCAGAACCCGTTCCTCTGAACCTGAAGGTCATCCTGGTGGGCAAGGAAGACATCTTCGACCTGCTGATCCATACGGATGAGCGCTTCAGCAAACTGTTCAAAATCAAGGCCCACATCACGGACTCCATGCCCCGCAACCGCAACGGCATCCGCATCTACCTGACCCACGTCCGGCGCATCATCGAGGAGGACTCCCTCCGGCACTTTGATCGCGGCGCCCTGGCCGGTCTTGTGGATTTCGGTTCCCGCCTCATTGAAGACCAGCAGCGCCTCTCCCTCAGGTTCCCCCGGGTGCGCGAACTCATGGTGGAGGCTTCGGCCCTGGCCGATCTGGGCGGCTCTCCCCTGGTCAGCCGCGAAATCCTGGACAGGGCGGAAAAGGCCCGCGCTTACCGCTCCAATCTGGTGGAAGAGGATTACCTGGAGGAATATGATCGCCGCATTATCAAGGTGGTGACCGACGGGGAGGCCGTGGGCAAGGTCAACGGCCTGGCCGTCTCCTTTTACGGCGACTTTGAATTCGGCCTGCCCCACCAGATCTCCTGCACCGTGGGCGCGGGCAACGGGGGCATCATCGATCTTGAGCGCGACGCCCAACTGGGGGGCCCCATCCACACCAAGGCCATGATGATCCTCAAAAGCTATCTGGTGCTCGCCTTTGCCCACAACAAGCCCCTGGTCCTCACCGGAAGCCTGGGCATTGAACAAAGCTACGCGGGCATTGAAGGGGATTCCGCCTCCGGGGCGGAACTGGCCGCCCTGCTCTCCGCCCTCGCCGGCGCGCCAGTCCGCCTCAGTCTGGCCTTTACCGGAGCTGTGGGACAATCAGGAGAGATCATGGCCGTGGGCGGCGTCACCCGCAAGATCGAAGGCTTTTTTGAAGTCTGCAAACGCCACGGCCTCACCGGCCGCCAGGGCGTGATCATCCCCCGCGACAATCTGGCCCACGTCCTCCTGGGCGACGATGTCCTTTGCGCCATTGACGAGAAACGCTTCCACGTCTACGCCGTGGAGCACATCACCCGGGCCATGGAACTGCTCACCGGCCTGCCCTCCGGCCGCCTGCGCAAGGACGGGTCCTATCCCGCGGGCTCCCTCTATCGCCGCGTGGACGCCCGCCTGCGGGAACTCACCGCCCTCTCCACCCGCAAAAGGGGTGTCAGCCGCGCGCGCGGAGCACCCAGGCCATGATCTTTTCCATTTCCCGGAGCAGAAGGGGGTAGTCGAGGCCGGTGAAGCGGCCGTTTTGATAGAGAATGCGTCCTTCCACCATGGACAGAATCACCTCGAAGCCGGAGGCCGCGTAGACCAGTTGCGAAGCGGGATTGTACAGGGGTTGCAGGTTGGGGGAGGACAGATCCAGGGCGATGAGATCCGCCGGGCATCCCGGGGCCAGGCGGCCCAGGCCGGTCCAGCCCAGAGCGGCCGCCGAACCCAGGGTCGCCATGTCCAGCACGGTCTGGGCCGGCATGAGGGTGGGATTTTTGCGGCTGATCTTGTGCAGCAGGGCGCAGGCGGACATTTCCGCAAAGAGGTTCAGGCTGTTGTTGCTGGCGGCGCCGTCCGTGCCCAGGCCCAGGCTGACGCCCCTGGCCAGCAGATCCGGCGCGGGGGCCACGCCCGAGGCCAGCTTCATGTTGCTTCTGGGGTTGTGGACCACCGCAACGCCGGCCTTGGCCAGAAGGTCCATGTCCTCTTCCGTCAGATCCACGCCGTGGGCAATGGCGGTGTCTTTGCCGAGGAGGCCCAGGGAATGGCAGTAGGCTACCGGCCGTTGGCCCGTGGCGGCCAGGCAGTTGGCCGTTTCTTCCGGCGTTTCGGCCAGATGGATGTGCAGGGGAAGATCCAGTTCTCCGGCCAGATCCCGGCAGGAGGCCAGGATGGCGGGGGTGGTGGTATAGATGGAGTGGGGCATGACGCAAACGCGCACCCGGGAATGACCCTTCCATCTGGCGGCCTGGCCGCGGACCAGATCCAAAGCCGCCGCCGGGTCGGGGTAGGCGGGGGAGGGAAAGGCGAAGATCCCCTCGCCGGCCAGAACCCGCATGCCGCAGCGATCAACCGTTTCCATTACGGCGTCTTCCCGCAGATACATGTCGGCAAAGGTCGTGGTCCCGGTACGGGTCATTTCCGCGCAGCCCAGAAGACAGCCCAGGGAGATGATTTCTTCCGTGAGGCCCCTGTCCACGGGGAAGACATGGCCCCGCAGCCAGTCCATCAGGGGCAGATCATCGGCCAGTCCCCGCAGGAAGGTCATGGAGCTGTGGGTGTGGGCGTTGACCAGCCCGGGCATGAGCAGGGCGTCTCCAAGGCGCAGGGTTCGTTCCGCCCGGATGGAGGCGAAGTCCGCGCGCGGGCCGACGGCCTGGATAACTCCCCGGCTCACGCTGAGGGCGGCATCTTCCAGGACGGCGCGATCCCGGTTCTGGGTCAGCAGGCGGGAGGCGCTGATCAGGGTGTCGCAGGCCGGAGGCGTTTTGTCCATGTTTCAATCCACAGCCGGCTCCAGCCGCCGGCTGACTCCATCCGGCCGCCAGGGCATACACATTTTCAGAGGACGAACTCATCCTGTCAGGATGCCCCTGCCGGGGGAGTTTGAGGGGGCAAAGCCCCCTCAAAGGGAATAAATCAGCGTTTCCCTAGAATTCCCAGCCCAGGCGGATGCCCGCGGACACGCCCCGGATTCTGCCCACATAGGTTTGCAGGCCCAGTTCCGCGGTGCGGTGGGGGTTCGCCCGGGAGCGGACAATGGCCCCGATTTCCCCTATGCCGGTCGCGCCGCCCATGTCGGGGGTGTCGAAGTTAAGTCCGTGGGCGGAGGCGCGCGTCTTGCCGTCGAATTCGTATTCATAGGCCGCGCCGCCGTAAAAGGAGAGCAGGTCGCTGGAGGCGTGGGTGTAGCGCAGGCCCGCGCGCGCCCGGTGGGATTGATCGGCCTTGAAATGGACCCGCTCGCCCGTGGGCAGGTCTTCGGAGGCGCCGTTCTGGCGGGTCCAGTAGTAGCGGGCCAGGAAATCCAGGCTGGAGGCGTCGGAGATCTTCCATTCGTAGCCCAGCCCGGCGTGGGCGGCGAAATAGGGCGTGTCCGTCTCGTAGCTGGCGGATTCGCCGCTGGCGGATCTGTAGTCGCCCGCGTCAAAGCGGTTTTCCACCCGGCCTGCCCGCAGGGAGCCTTCCAGGCGCAGGTTCCGCCAGGTCTGGCGGCCCATGAGGCCGGCGCCGTAGAAGCGCACGGTTCCTCCGCCGGAGATGTCCGGAACCTCCGAGGAGGGGGTGAAATCGCCGTCCACGTCGTAGTCGGCGAAGCCGGCTTCCAGAAAGCCCCCCAGAAGGAGGGATCCGGCCGCGGCGCTGTTGCGGGCGGCGATGCCCGCCAGGAAATGGGTGCTTCTGATGTTCAGATCCGAGCCGCTGTCCACATAGAAATAGGAGCCGTCAATGCCGCCGAAGGCCGCGCAGCCGTCCTGCCTCAGGGCCAGATCCGCCTGCTGGAAGCTGTGATCGGCCAGCCAGCCGGAACGCTGGGCCAGGACGGCCAGGCTGGCGGCCCGCCCCTCGGAGAGGATCCGGGTCTGGGGCGCCGCCTTGACCCCGGCCAGACGGGCCACCAGATAGCGGCTGGCTCCCGGGGTCTTGGTCTGGTTCTTGTCAATGATGAAGGAGTATTGCCGGGTCAGGCCCTGCCGGGCGCTGGCCCGGTCGTTGGCGGGATCACCCGCGAGGTAGTTGTCGCCATCGGTCGCCATCAGGTAGAATTCGTCGCCGTCGCGCAGGGTCGGCCCGGCGGCGAAATCGGACAGGCTGACCGTGGCCCCGCCTACATCGGCGTTGGGGGCTAAGTTGGGGCTCTCAATGGTCAGGAGCACCGTGGAGGGGTCGTTCAGGGTGGTGCCCATGAGGTTGAAGTGCAGGCGGCCGTTGAAGACGGCATCGTTGACGTTCAGCCGGTTGCTGCCCATGACGTTGATCCGCCCGCCGGAGTCCAGGCTGAGGTCGTGGGATTCGGCGTCCAGGCTCATTCCGGAGAGCAGGGTGGTGGTGCTGCCGGATTCGAAGTTTACCACGCCGTTGGCAGTGTCAAGGACAAAGTTGTTCGCCCCCCCCCAGAGGAATTCGCCCGCGCCCCGCACATACATGTTAAAGGTTTTTCCGCTGTCCTGATTGACCTCAATGGGGTCGTACAGGGCCACCACGCCGCCCGCCTCGGGGGCGACGATGAGCGCGGCGTCGGCTCTGGCGGGGTCGGCCTTCACGTCAATCTGCGAGGGATCGGTGGAGTTTGTGGTGAAGCCCTTGACAGTGCCGAAATAGAGGGAGTTGTACCGGGAGGAGTTTCCTTCCACGATGCGGTTGTTACTGAATATCGTGCTGTTGCCGTCTGTGGCGGTCAGGGTCAGGGTATGCGGGAGATTGCCCGGGTTGTCCAGGCCGGTATCCACGGTGACGGTGCCGTATACTTGCGGCGACACAGCGGCGGAATAGTTGTGGGTGTTGTCAATCAGGGAGGTGAAGGTGTTGTCGGTGAAGACGCTGTCGCTGATGGTCATGGGAACGGCCAGACCATAGCTGTACACCGCCCCGCCCATGATCTGGCCGTCATTGGCCGTGACGGTGTTCCCGCTGAACCGGCTGCCGCTAATCTCTCCGATGCCGATGAGCTGGGTGGCCGCGCCCGTCATCTCGCCGGTGGCGCCGATGAGGCCGCCGCCGTCAATGTAGCTTCCGGCGGTGATCTTCGCGCCTTGAAAGATGTTCCGGACAATGGAGCCGATCCAGGAGATGCCGGATTCGGAACGCACGCCCAGCACGCCGCCGCCGCTGATAAACCCTCCGGTGGTGACAGTGGGACTGTCGAAGATGTTGTCCGACAGGGAATCTATATACGCGCTCGCGCCGTGGGTAGAGGTCCCGGCGGCGTCAAAGCCGATGACCCCGCCGCCGGACAGGTGGCGGGAAGACACGCTCACGCCCGAGAAGCGGTTTCCCGAAATATTAAGGCTTCCGGCGACCCCCGGGCGGGCGGCATCGTTGCTGTATCCGCTGTGGGCGCCCGCCACGCCGCCCCCGGCGATGTCTCCGGTGACTGTGGTCTCAACTCCGGTAAAGGCGTTGCCGGTCAGGTATTCCAGGATGGAGGACGGCTGGCCGGCGGGAGTGAGGGCACTGT
>JAISNZ010000153.1 GCA_031275955.1 Desulfovibrio sp.
GGTTGGCCGGGATTGGGTTGCCAGAGCAACCGGCAACGCAGTTCCCGGCAGTCGTCTCGTCCGGGAAGGAGAGGGTGGGGGGTGAAGGTGAAAAAAACCCGGATGTGTTCGGAGAAGCCGAGTTTTTGCAGTTCCTCCCTGATGGCGGCGCTGAACGCGGCGGCAGCGGCCTGCCGGGCCGGGTTGAGACTGCTCAGGAGCAAGGCCAGGGCGTCGCCGGTTTCCTTTTCTTCCGCGAGCAGCTTTTTCCGCTCCAGATGGCGGGAATCAAGAAAATTCAGGGTATCCGCAATCTCCTGGCCCAGGGTTATGATGGCGTTCAGGGGACGCTTGAGCTTGCGCTTGAGCTGGGCAAGGGCATAGAGGCGCGCTTCAAGGGCTTCGATGTCCGGATCGGAGGAGCCGCTGCCTGCGCTCCGGCGCAAGCGGGCGTCCAGATCCTGGAGGGCAAGGCGCATATCGGAGAGGTTTTCCGGTATGCCGGAAAAGGCGTCCAGGACGCCGGCCAGGGAGGTCAGGGCGCGTTCCAGGGCGGCGAACGGCTTTAGGATGCCGGGGTTTTCCCCTTCTCCATGCAGGGCGGCCAGGGCGGCGGCGACATGGTTGCCGATGGCGGCCTGATTGCGCAAAGCGGTCCGTCGCTCTTCCAGTTTTTCTTCCTCGCCGGGCAGGGGACGGACTTTTTCAATTTCCTGCCGCTGGTAATCCAGAAGATCGCGTTTCCCTTCCAGATCCGCGAGGGTCTGTTCCAATTTTGTCCGGCGTTCCTGAATGTCGGCCAGGGCGCGGGTCAGGCGATTTTTTTCTTCCAGCAAATCGGGGCGCTGCAGAAAGTCATCCAGAATCCGGGCCTGGAAGGAGGGTTGCAGCAGGCGCTGCTGGCCGTGCTGGCTGGCGTGCAGCAACAGGGAGGGACGCATGTCCCGCAGGACCTCCTGGGAACAGAGGCGATCATTGAGGTAGACCCGGCTGCGGCCGCTTTCGGCCGCCAGTTCGCGGCGCAGGAAGAGGTCTTCGCCGTTCAGGAGGAAAAGGGCTTCCACCACCGCCTTTCCTTTGCCCGGCCGGACGAGATCCGGGCCGAGGCTGTCGCCGGTGAGGAAATTCAGCGCCTTCATGATGAAGCTTTTGCCGGCTCCGGTTTCTCCGGTGAGGACATTCATGCCCTCGGAGAACTCCATCTCCATGTCTTCGATGAGGGCGAGATCGCGGATACGCAGAAGTTCCAGCATGTTTCAATTCCGGGCACTACCGCGCCAGGCGGGGATCAAAAATGTCCCGCAATCCCTCGCCCAGCAGATTATAGCCGAGTACGGTGATCAGGATGGCCAGGCCGGGGAAAAGGGAAAGCCACCAGGCGATTTCCAGGGTTTGTTTGCCTTCCAGCAGAATATTGCCCCAACTTGGTAGTGGGTATTGGACCCCGATGCCCAGGAAGGAGAGGGAGGATTCAATGAGGATGGCTCCGGCCACGCCCAGGGTGGCGACGACAGGGATGGGGGCGATGGCGTTGGGCAGGATGTGGCGCAGGAGGATGGACAGAGAGGATGCCCCGCAGAGCCGGGCCGCGTGGATAAATTCGCGTTCGCGCAGGGAGAGCGTTTCCGCCCGCACCAGCCGGGCGACATTCATCCAGGAAGTCAGGCCGATAACGACCATGATGTTGACCAGGTTGGGTTCCAGGAAGGCGACGACGGCCAGGATGAGAAAAAAGGAGGGAAAGCAGAGCATGACGTCCACAAAGCGCATGATGCACTCATCCACCAGACCGCGAAAATAGCCGGCCGCCAGACCAAGGCCGGTTCCTATGCCCAGGGAGATCCCCACGGAAATGAAGCCCACCCAGAGAGATACCCTGGCGCCGTAGAGCATGCGGGAAAAGAGATCCCGGCCCAGGGCGTCGGTGCCGAAAAAATGCGCGGCTGAGGGCGGCAGGAGTTTGGCGTCCAGATTCGGGGCCAGGGGGTCATGGGTACTGAGTACGGGAGCCAGGATGGCGGCCAGGGACATGAGGCCGACAATGACGAGTCCCAGGAGGAGCAGGCTGTGCAGTCTAAGGGAACGGCGCGCGATTTCCGGGAACACGGTTCAGCTCCCGCCCGCGGGACGGAGGCTGCCGCGGATGCGCGGATCGGCCAGGCCGTAGCAGGCGTCCGCCAGAATATTGCCCACGAGGGTAAGGCCCGCGCCGAGAACCAGACAGCCCATGATCAGGGGATAATCCCTGGCCATAACGGCGGTATAAAAGAGCTGGCCCATGCCGGGCAGGGAAAAGATGGATTCGATGATGACGCTGCCGCCGATGAGGCCTGGCAGGGAGAGCCCCAGCAGGGTGATGACGGGCAGAAGGGCGTTGCGCAGGGCGTGGCGGAAGAGGACGATTCGTTCCGGCAGGCCCTTGGCCCTGGCGGTGAGGATATATTCCTGCCGCAGGACTTCCAGGATGGAGGAGCGTATGAAGCGCGAATATCCGGCCAGGCTGCCGAAGGTGGAGACGAAAATGGGCAGGGCCAGGTGGCGGGCCAGATCCAGAAGCTTGCCGGCGGGGGAGAGGCTTTCGTGGTCCAGCGATTCCAGTCCGGACAGGGGAAACCATTGCAGCTCAATGGAAAAATGGAGCACCAGCAGGAGGGAAAGCCAGAAACCGGGCATGGCGAAGCCGATGAACACCAGGAGGGTGGTGCCCTTGTCGAAGAGGCCGCCGCGGTTGCGGGCGGCAATGACGCCAATGGGAATGGCCAGAATCAGCGTCAGAAAGAGGGTGATGCCGTTGAGCCAGAGGGTCAGGGGCAGGCGTTCGGCAATCTTGTCCATGACGGGCCGGGCGTCGGAACTCATGGAGTTGCCGAAATCAAGGCGGACAAGGCGTTTCAGCCAGTTCCAGTATTGTTCGGGCAGAGGTTTGTCCAGGCCGTAAAAGTCCGCCAGCCGTTTGCCCGCTTCCAGATCCGCCATGGGGTTGAGGGTGGTTTCCAGATCCGTGGGCGATCCCGGCGCCAGATGGATGACGGTGAAACTGATGACGGTAATGCCCAGAAAGACGGCCGCCAGCCAGAGGCATTTGCGCGCCAGTATGGCCGGCATTCAGGCGTCCATCCACTGCCGCAGACGTTTCACCTCCTCCGGCCAGCCCTTGTCCATCCGGAGGTCAAGAAAGCGCAGATACAGGGAATCGAGGAGTTCCAGGCATCCTTCCACCAGGGAGATCTTTTCCAGAAGCAGGGCATCGGGGTCGGCGGCATGGTCCGCTTCGATCCTGGGGGTTCTCAGGCTTCCGCAGGAGAAATCCTCCGCCCTGAGGGTAAGCCGCCATTCCTCCGGGGCGCGTTCCAGACGCAGGAGCGCCCGGGTGACCTTCTTGCCGGTGGTCAGGCCCATACGGGCTTCGCGCAGTTCGGAATCAATGCCGGAAACGCTGGCGGTTTCCAGATGATCGCCGTTTCCTCCCTGGACCACGATGCGCTGTTCCAGGCTTACGCTGAAGGGACGGCCCGAGGCGTCCTGGAAGATGCCGTCGGTGGCGCCGCGGAACCAGAGCCAGGTGAGAAATTCCTGCCCGAGAATGAGGTCCGTGGTCTGGCCGAGGTATGGGGTGGTGTTCATGGGGGGTTCAGGCAAAATGGGTGGGTTCAAGAATGTCCAGCGGGGCCGGGTCGGACAGGAGGGTCAGGGCCAGTTCGTGGGGGGTCAGCGGGGAGAGGTGCAGGTCAAAGGTGCGGACAAAGAGTTCTTCAAAGAGGTCCCGCATCTTCTGCTGGATGGAGGTGAAATAGAGCAGAGAGGAGGCCGTGTTCCAGACAACCTCGAATTGGGCCGGAACAGGCAGAAAACGCCCGCGCAACCGCAGGAGGACCTGCTCCTTCAGCTCCTTGCGCCGTTCCCGGGAAATAAATTTTTTTCCCAGGTCGCGCATGGCGGCTTCTTCCTGCCGCAGGGCGAGGGCCAGATGTTTTTTGATCACCGCCGGAGGCACGCGCCGCGTGTCCAGGCGCAGGGAAAAGACCAGATAGATGCCCCTTTCCGCCGGACGCTCCCGCCAAAGGGTGTCCAGCATATCGTCAAAGGAGGTCCAGCCGAAGGACCGTTCCTCGGGCAGGTCGTCGATGTCCTGGAAGGCGAAACGGCGGAGCCTGTCCGGCACCTCGCCCCAGAGGGAGGGAGGAACGGGATCGAGGATGCGGTAGCGGGTGAAGGTGGTGCTGCCCTTGGTAAAAGACATGGTTTTTCCTTGCCGCCGCAGGGCGGCAGTGGACGCTCGCGTTGCGGACAGGCCCAATCTACGCAATTTCCCCTGAAAGCGCAATCGCCCCCGGTAGCCCCAGGCGAAGATTCTGCCTCTCCCCCGGAAGGGGGGCGCCGGGAAAAAAGCATTGCCTCTTTTACCCGGAGCGGGTATGAAAGTTTGGTTTTCTTCACGCGCCGCGCGCGAGGCGCGGATTCCATCCTTATTCTGGAGGACGCATGTTCTGGACGACAGCCGCCTATGCCATGGCTCCTGGTCCCGGGGGAGAAGCCCAAACCTGGTCTACCTTCGGTTCGCTTGCCCTTATCTTTGCCGTTTTCTATTTTTTGCTCATCCGGCCGCAGCAGAAGAGGGCCAAAGAGCAGAAGGCGATGCTTGAAGCCCTGCGCAAGGGCGACGAAGTGATCACCTCTGGCGGCTTGATGGGCAGGATCGTGGATACCCAAGATAAATTCCTGCTTGTCGATCTGGGCGAGACCAAGGTGAAGATCCTCCGGAGCGCGGTAACCTCCGTGCCCACCGCGGCCCCCGCGCCCAAGGACAAGGGGAAATAGGGCGGCGAAAAGGACCGGATTGCTCCGGCCGCGCCTTGCGGCTGCGGGGAGGGAGACGGCAAAGACGAAAGTCGGCGGCGATTTCCCTCTGTTTTGTTCCGGCCTTCGCGAGAACGGACGCCCGGCGCGAAGGCGCAAACCGGGTTCCTTTGCGCGCGTGAGCGCCGGGGGGGCGTTGTTCAAAGAGAACCCGATGAGGACTCTCAAAATAGTACTGCTCTGAGAAAATGCTCTGACGGCGCGCGACGGCGCCCGCGGGGGGATCATTTTCATGAGGGATGCCCATGCGAAACAGCCTTGTCTGGCGTATAGCGCTTACGCTCTGCGTTCTTCTGGCGGCGGCGGCCTGTCTGTTGCCGGCCCTTTGGTACAGGGGCGGCCCGGTTGATCCCGCCGCCGGCCCCCCCCGGGGGCTGCGGTTTTTGCCGGATACCCGGATCACCCTCGGCCTGGATCTGAAGGGGGGCATCCAGCTCACCCTGGGAGTGGAAGTGGACAAGGCCCTGGCCGCCTCGCTGGGACAGACTGGACAGGCGATCATGCGCGAAGCGGCCGAAAAGGGCCTGCTCATGAGCCGTCCCCGTCCTGCCGCCGGGGACCGGATTGAGTTTATCCTGGCTTCTCCCGGCAAGCAGCCGGACCTGGAGGAACTTCTCACCCGATATGACCAGATCCGGATCGTTTCCGCCCAGGCCCAGGCCGACGGCAGGATCCGCTATCTGCTGGAATTCACCGCGGAAGCCCGGATCGCCATGGCCGATATGACCGTGGAGCAGGCCCTGACCACCATCCGCAGCCGCATTGATCAATTTGGGGTCGTGGAGCCTGATATCCGCAGGCAGCAGGGCGAGAACCGCATTTCCATCCAGCTTCCTGGTCTGGAGGACCCGCAGCGGGCCATGGAGATTATCGGCAAGACCGCGCATCTGGAATTTCGTCTGGTCCGGGATGATCTGGACCCCAAGGCCCGCATCCTTCCCCCGGACGTCATCGTCCTGCCCATGGATGAAACGGGCCGCGGCGGCAAATCCTCCGGCGACCTCGTTGCCCTGGAAAACCAGGTGGCCCTGACCGGCGAATACATCACCAACGCCGTGCCGCGCTATGATTCATCCGACGGCTCCCTTGCCGTCTCCGTTTCCTTCGACCGCCAGGGCAGCGCCATTTTCGGCGCTCTGACGCGGGACAATGTCGGCCGGTATCTGGCCATCATCCTGGACGGAAAGGTCTATTCCACCCCTGTCATCAAACAGGAAATCATCGGCGATGCCAGCATTACCGGCGGATTTACCCCGGAAGAGGCTAACGATCTGGCCCTGGTCCTGCGCGCCGGTTCCCTGCCCGCGCCTGTTACCGTCCTTGAGGAGCGTACCGTCGGACCTTCCCTGGGGCAGGAATCCATTGACAAGGGCATCATGGCCGCCACCGCCGGAGGCATTGTCGTCGTCCTTTTCATGCTGGCGTATTACGGATTCTCCGGCCTCATCGCCGATGCCATGCTTTTTCTGGATATCGTTTTCATCTTTGCCGGCATGGCCCTCTTCGGCGCCACCCTGACCTTGCCGGGCATTGCCGGCATTGTCCTCACCCTGGGCATGGCGGTGGATGCCAACGTCCTGATCTTTGAACGCATCCGGGAGGAAATCCACAAGGGGTTCACCCCCAGGGCCGCTGTTGACGCCGGGTTTTCCCGCGCCATGGTCGCCATTGTGGACTCGAACCTGACCACCATTGTGGCCGCCGCCATTTTGTACCAGTTCGGCACCGGCCCTGTCCGGGGCTTTGCCGTCACCCTGGTTCTGGGCATTGTGGCCTCCATGTTCACAGCCGTCTTTGTCTCCCGCACCATTTTCGATCTCTGGATGGGAAAACCCGGCCGCAAACTCAGCATTTAGCCTCGGGAGAGCAACCATGGGCCTGCATTTAATCTCCAATGAGCCGCAGATCAATTTCATCGCCTGGCGCAAAATTTCCTACATCGTCTCCCTTCTGCTCCTCCTGGCCGGAGCCTGTTCCCTGCTTGTCAAGGGGGGTCCCCGCTACGGCATAGACTTCGCCGGCGGGATGACCGTCCAGATTTATTTTCAGGACGCCCTCCCCGATGAAACGGTCAAGGCAGCCCTGGCCGGAACGCCCCTGCCCGGTCTTGTGGTGCAGAAGTATGGCCCCGACGGGCACAGCTATCTCCTGCGCATCTCCGGCATGGAGGAAAGCTCGTCCTCCGCCGCCGCCCTGGTCAAGGAGACTCTGGACGCCAGACTTGCGGGCCGCGCCTATGAGCTTCAGCGTCTGGAAATGGTCGGCCCCAAGGTGGGGGCGGACCTTCGCGGCAAGGCTCTGGAGGCTCTCTATTTCGCCATCCTCCTGGTCTCGGTGTATATCTCCGGGCGGTTTGAGCGGCGCTGGTTCACCGCCGCCTTCATGGCCGCCGGCCTTGGGCTCTCCATGTATTTTCTCGGCCTCGCGGGGGTGAGCAAAATATTTCTGATCCCTCTGGCCAGCATTCTCATGCTCATCCTCTGCTGGAAGCTGAAGCTCATTTTCGCCCTCGGGGCCACCATTTCCATGCTGCACGACGTGCTCATCGCCATCGGCTTTTTTTCGCTTCTGGACAAGGAGTTCGATGTGACCATCATCGCCGCCCTCCTGACCATTATCGGCTATTCCCTCAATGACACCATCATCATCTATGACCGGATCCGGGAAAACCTGCGCGGCGATTTCAGCACGCCTCTTGACCTGATCATCAACCGCAGCATCAACCAAACGCTTTCCCGCACCATTCTCACCTCCGGCACCACGCTCTTTGTCGTCGCCGCCCTGCTCCTTTTCGGGGGCGGCATCATCCATGACTTCGCCCTGATGATGTTCATCGGCGTTTTAGTGGGCACCGCTTCTTCCATCTTTGTCGCCAGTCCCGTTCTTCTGGCCTTTGGCGGCTCCATCAACCGCAATCCTCCCAAAAAGGAGGATCGCCGTCCCCGCGACAGCGACGGACGGCTGGCTCCCCAGGTCTGATCCTGTTTTTGGTTCTTCGACGTTGACTATGGAATTTGACCAAGGGGGAAGGGGCCTGTAGAAAGTCACCAGAGGTGACGTATGAAACAGGAAGACGTATTTGCCCTTGCCTTGGCTTGAGCGCTCCCTGGAAGCTTCTGGGGCAGTCGCTTGATACGGAGAAGGACCCTTTTCACCTGATTCTTGAGCTTGGGGCGGAACGCGGCGCGGAGTACCCCTGTCCTCAT
>JAISNZ010000229.1 GCA_031275955.1 Desulfovibrio sp.
ATTTCAGTGGAATACGAAATGAGGGGGGTTCGGGGCCGTCCGTCCCGCGCGAAAACGCGGGCGGACAGCATCTGAAACGATATGCCCCCCGGCGGGGTTCGGGGCGGAGCCCCGATAATTCCCTCTTTTCATTATTTTCCGATGCAAAAGGAAGCGAAGATCCGATCCAGGAGTTCTTCCGTGCCGCTCCCCCCCGTCACCTCATCCAGGGCGTCCACGGCCGCGTCCAGCCGGACGCCGAGGATATCCGGGGGCAGTCCCCGTTGCGCGTCTTCGGCCAGGGCCGTCAGTTCCTCCAGGGCCGTCTCCAGGAGGCCCGCCTGGCGCATGTTGGGGGCCAGATCTCCGGCATCCGGCTCCCGGCTCTGAACCGCCTGGCGGATGCCCCTGGCCAGTTCCGAAAGCCCTTCCCCCTCGAGGGCGGAAACCACAAAGGCGGGACATCCCTCCGGCAGGGAATGCCGGGCAAGCGGCGGCCGGTCTTTGGTCCGATCCGCCTTGTTCAGCGCCAGGAGCACCCGTCCGGAGGAGACGGCCTCCTCGTGGGCGGCGAGAAAATCCCGCTCTTCTCCGGAAAGCCCCTGGCAACAGTCCACCACGAGCAGAAGGCAGTCCGCCTCTTGTGCCAGACGGCGGGAAAGGCTTATGCCCTCCATCTCGATCCCGTCTTCGGCCGGGCGCAGGCCGGCCGTATCCGTCAGCCGGACGGGCAGCCCTTCCAGGGAAACGGTTTCTTCAATATAATCGCGCGTGGTCCCGGGCTGATCCGAGACAATGGCCCGGCGGCGGCCCAGGAGAGCGTTGAACAGGCTTGATTTTCCGGCGTTGACCCGGCCGAGCAGCACGGCCCGGGCGCCTTCCCGCCAGAGCCGGGCGCGGCGGAAAGCGTCCAGAAGGGCGCGGATATCCGCCCCGGTCCGCGCAAGGACAGCGGCAAAGGCCGGACGGTCGAAGACCTCCCCTTGCTCCTCAGGGAAATCCACGGCCAGGATGATTGTCTGGCGCAAGCCGTCCAGATCGGCGCGCAAGGCCGCGATCTTCCTGCCCAGCAACCCTTCCAGCTTGGCCTGGGCCAGACGGATCCCCTCCCGCGAGGAGGCGCTGATGATTTCCGCCACAGCCTCGGCCTGGGTCAGATCCAGGCGGCCGTTCAGAAAGGCCCTGCGGGTGAATTCCCCCGGTCCGGCCAGACGGGCGCCGGCCGCCAGACAGCCTTCCAGCAGGGCCGCGGCGATCCCCTGGCCGCCGTGGCAGTGGATCTCCGCCACATCTTCTCCCGTGGCGGAACAAGGACCCGGCATGCGCACCGCCAGGACCTGATCCAGAACCTGGCCCTCCCGATCCAGGGCATGGCCGAAATACAGGCGCCGGGGACGCAGATTAAGGGGAGGGCGCGCGGAATCCGCCGCGGGAAGGGCTGACCCGGGAACGAAGAGGCGTTCCAGCACAGGAAAGGCCGCGGGGCCGCTGATCCTGAGGATGGCGATGCCGCCGGTTCCCGGCGGGGTCGCCATGGCGGCCAGGGTGTCTCTATCCATTGTTCCGGGAATCTTCCGGAACGCCGCCAGAAGCCGCGCCCGAAAGGTCCTCCGGGGTTCCGCCCGCGGACGGATCCGTGCCGTCTTCCGGGAGCCGGCCGCAACCGGCGTCAGGATCCGCGCCGGAGGATTCTTCCCGGCCCAGGGCGTCGGCCGCCGTCTGGCAGACGACGCGCTCGGCGCGTTTCAACTGGATGACAACCCGCCGCTGGTTGCCTTCCCCCTTGGAGAAGGTCTGCACAAGGTCATCGCCTTCCAGGGCGAGATGGATGATCCGCCGCTGATAAGCGCTGAGCGGGCGGGTGGATTGGGGCCGCCGGGAGACTTTCACCTTTTCGGCCAGGGACAGGGCCAGTTCCCGGAGGAATCCATCCTGCCTTTCCCGGTAATTTCCGGCGTCAAATTGCAGGCGGAGACTGCTGCCCAGGTGTTTGGCGATGATCCGGCCCGCGACATACTGGACGGCGGCCAGGGTCTGTCCTTCCCGCCCCAGCAGGAGGCCGGAGAATTCGCCGCAGTCGATGCTCACCCGGACCCGGTTGCCGGCGAAGGTCACGCTGCTGGTCATTTCCCCCACAATGGGCCGCACCAGCCGGGAAACGGTGTCCGTAATCAGCTCAAGGAGGGCCGCCTGATCGCAGTTGCGCGGATCGAACTCCGGCAGTTCCTCCTGCGCCGTCTCTTCGGGGCCGGCGGCGGATTCCCCGCTAAGGACAGGCCAGGGGCCGCCTTCCTGCCGGTGGGAAGAACGGCCCGGCACTTCCGCCGAAGAGGGATCTTCCTCCTCCCGGCTCCGCGAATCCTCCGCGGGGGATGGCCTGCCGTCAGCAGCGGACCGTGGCCCGCGGCCGCCTTTTCCCCGGCCGTCGAAGCGATCCGGATCGCTCCGCCCTCCCCTGCCGTGTCTGACCTCCGTCCGGGAGCGGGCTTCCGGCGGAAGGCTTTCGCCCGCGGCAGGAGAGACGCTTTCCGGCTCAAGGCCCAAAAGATCGGACAGGCTCACCCTGGAGGCCCGGATAGCGGCCTTTTTGCCGCCCATCAAGCCGAAAATGCCGGGAGTGGCGTCATTGACGATTTCAATTTCCAGACGTTCCCGCTCCACACCGAAATAGTGACAGGCCTCACGGATGGCGTCGTCAATTGTTTTGCCCTGAAAATCTTTCCAGATATTCATTCCTGCCTCACCGCGCGGATATCCTCCGCCCTGACGCCGGCGCGCTTTTTCCCGGGATACTCTGTATCTTCAGGCGGGACATCCGGCTAGACCTGACGGAGTTGCAGCCACTGCTGGAAAATGGAAATGACGTTGTTGACCAGCCAATAGAGAACGAGGCCAGCCGGGAAGTTAAAACACAAAAGGGTAAAAATCGGCGGCATGAAGAGCATCATCTTGGCCTGGGTGGGATCGCCCGAGGCGGGGGTGAGCTTCTGCTGCAGGAACATGGTCGATCCCATCACCAGCGGGGTGATGAACAGGGGATCGCGGACGGAAAGGTCGGCCAGCCAGAGAGTATCCGTAAAGGGGAGATGGGTGATAAAGGCCGCCTGCCGCAATTCAATGGCATTGAGCAGGGCCTGGTACAGGCCGAAAAAAACCGGAATCTGGACCAGGATGGGCAGGCAGCCCCCCGCGGGGTTGACCTTGTACGTCTTGTATAACTGCATGATCTCTTTGTTCATTTCCTCTTTGTTCCCGCCGTGCTTTTCCCGGATCTTGGTCATCATGGGCTGCAATTTTTTCATCTGCTGCATGGATTTGTAGCTTTTCTGCGAAAGCGGCCAGAAGACCAGCTTGACCACGATGGTCAGCAGGATGATGGCCAGCCCGTAATTATGCACATAGCCGTAAAAAAACTGCAGCAGGCTGACCAGGGGACGGGCGATGACGGAAAAGAAACCGTAGTCCAGGGCGGAGGAAAGATCGTTGGGCGCCCCGCGAAGCTGCTCCGTTTCCTTGGGCCCGAGGAAATAGACGCATTCCTCCTCCACCGTCTGTCCGGCGGCGATCTCCATCCCGGTCTTGCCCACAAGGACATGAAAGACGCCGTCCCGCAGGGATCCCTTGGCGCTGGCCGTCCCGCCGGTCATGCTCACCGCTCCCAAAAAATAGTTGTTCAGGATTCCCATCCAGGTGACGTTGCCCTGGATCAGCATGCCGGAGGTCAGGGTATCGCCCGCCGACTCCTCGTCATAGGACTTGTTTTCCAGCCAGGCCACCCGGGTGGGGTTGTACAGGCTCGGCTCCGGCAGGGGTTTTTCCCCGCCCAGCAGAAGGTAGCGCAGGTCGGAGAAGATGGAGGTGCTTTCCTCCGAGGGCAACGCGGAAGCCGTGAAGGTGAAGGCCAGTTTGACTTTTCTGGCGGTTGGCGAGGAGAGCAGAAAGTTTTCCCGGATGAGGTATCCCTCGGAGGAAAAATGCAGGCGGCGTTCCAGCCGCAGCCCGTCCATCTCCCCGGCAAAGGTGAGCGTTCCCGTCTGGCCCGGTTCCAGGAGGAGATCCCCGTCTTCGGAGGTCCAGACGGCTCTGGACCAGCTCGGCAGGCCGTCAATCAGCACGCCCAGGGGGGAACCGTCCGCCGCCGGCCGGCTGATCATGTCCAGCGACGACGAATCCTGGTCCAGGCTTTCCCGGTACCGTTTCAGGACAAAGGACTGCAGAACCCCCCCGTTGCTCTGAAAAACCGCCGTATACAGAGGGGTCTCCACCTTGATCTCGCGCCCCGTTGCGGGCGCGGCTTCCCGGGGAAGCTGGGACTGGGCGGAGGGATCGGCATCCAGGGCCTCCGCCGGGGACGCGGCGGGAAGCGAAGGCCGCGTGGCGTTGCTTGAAGCCTGCCGCACGGTTGTTTCCGGGGGAGTGAGCCAGCCCAGATAGGAAGCAAGGCCGTTCCAGGCTAAAAAAATGCCGCAGGAGAGGGCCAGGGCCAGGATAAGACGTTTATTTTCATCCATAGGAGAGGCGCTCAAATATTCAGGGGGTGACGGGGGACAACAGCGGGCGGCACCGGGTCGTACCCTTCCCCGCCCCAGGGATGGCAGCGCAGCAAGCGACGCGCGGCCAGATACAGGCCTTTGACACTTCCATGCCTTTGTATGGCTTCCAGAGCATATTGCGAACAGGTCGGGCGATATCGGCAATGGCCGGGAAAAAGGGGAGAAAGGCAGTACTGATAGACGCGGATGAGGGCAATCAGCACGGCGCGGACCACAAACTTCATCAAAACTACCTTTATGGTTTGAGACCCCGGCCTTCAGACAGCCCGCGCCCCGCCCTGAAGGCCCATGCTACCTTCCTGGTAACACCCGAGCCCCTTGCAGCAACGGCAGGACCTCCGCCCTGACCCGCTCCAGGGTGAGTTTTCGCGGATCAAGGCCACGCCGCGGGACCAGCACCAGATCAAAACCGGAAGACACCCCGGGCCGGAGAAGCCGGACGCATTCCCGAAGCAGGCGGCGCACCCGGTTCCGCCAGACGGCCGATCCCGTCTTCTTTGTCACGGCAAGGCCCAGCCGCCAGGGCAAGGCGGCGTCCGGACGCGCGGCCGCAAAAAGAACGAAATGCCGGGAAAAAAACCGCCGGCCTCCCGTGTAGCAATGGACAAAATCAGGCCGCCGCGCCAGCCGATGCTCGCGGGAAAAGGCTAGACGGCTAATCTCTTCCGCCCTTTGGCGCGCCTGCGGCGAAGAATCTCGCGCCCGGCGGGCGTGCTCATCCGCGCCCGGAAGCCGTGCACGCGCTTGCGCCGTATCTTGCTGGGCTGGTATGTCCTCTTCATATCCGCGCTCCTTACCCCAAAAAGGTTTCTCTTTACAGCCGGATCTGCCGGGCGTCAAACAATGTCCCTCCGCGGGAGAGGTTGCGGACCATAAAGAAGTTTTTGACGAACAGTTCACATAGCCTCTTTCCCGACAGGACGTCAAGGCATCTCATCCCTATTTCCCAAGGCTGACGCAAAAAGATGCGTCAGCCCTGTCCCTATTTCACCCGGACGGATTTCAAGCGGCTGGCGTCCGATCCCTCCGGCAGGGGCCGGGTCAGGGTGAAAACCCAGTAATTCCTGCGGCCGTCAAAGGCGGCCCCCGCCTCCGTATAGGCGGGGGAAAGGAGAACGCGGCACTGGCTTTCCTGATTGAGCCAGGCGGTGACGGCCCTGGCCGCGGGCGGGGAAACGGAGGCGATGCTCTCCGCCGCGTCGTCCCAGGAATAGCCGGCCTCGGAAAGGCGCGCGCCGAGGGTCTTTCCGTCCGGGCGGGTGCTGGCGAAATATCCCCCCCGGATCATGTCCTCGATCTGCTCCCGGGCGACAGCCGTCAGGACGGGGTTGAGGACAAGGGGAGGAACGGGAGGCAAAAAATCCTCTCCGCATCTGCGCCCGCGCGCCCGGACCTCGTTAATCAGGGCGAGGACGTCCTCCCCGGGAGAAGACCCGGCGATCCGCACCGGCCGTGTCGCCGGCTGGGAAGGCGGTTCCGCGGCTGGTTCTCCGGAAAGAGGCGGAGGGAGCGGATCGGCGGGAGGCTCCGGCCCTGAGACGGGGGCGGCGGGAGGCTCCGGCCCGGAGACGGGGGCGGCGGGAGGCTCCGCCCCGGAGGCGGCGTCTTCGGGGGGACGGGAGGGATCCGCTGACGGGGGCTGCTCCCGGGAGTTCGCGGGATCAGGATCCGCGGGGAGGATCTGCGGATCTTCCAGGGGGATCACCCCGTCCTGGGACGCTGCGGGAACAGCGGCCCCGGAGGGGTTTGCGCCCTCCGGGGAGAATGCCCCGAAAACCGGCTCCCGATCCGCCATGAGCAGGGTCCAGGCGCCTCCGGCGCTGGAAGCCCCGATATAGCGACGGGAGGGGACCATGAGGGCGGCGCAGTCCCTGGCGAGAAGCCGGGAAAAGACCTCTTGCGGAGAATCGCCCGTGACGGTGGCGTGAAAAACCGCGCCCTCCCCGAGCCCGTGGGCCTCCAGCAGGCTTTGCGCCGGCTGGGCGGAAGAAGCCAGCAAACCGGCCAGGGTGCGCAGGGATTCCGAGGGCAGCAGGGAACTGGCGCTGCCGTCCGCGGGAACGCCGTTGCAGGTCTTCTTATACTGCCGCTGCACTTCCACCAGATAATAGAGAACGGTCTGATCGTCCGCCGGATTCGCCGCCCGGGCGGCTGAGGGAAGAATCAGCCCAAGACAGAGGACAAGACGGGGGATGATTCCCAAAATCGTTCCGGGGATGGTTGTCCGGGGATGGAGCATTTTCACCTTCCCATGCGCGGATGCAGAAACACTGTCCTGGCGGCGCAAGGCGGCGCCGCGCCGCCCGCGGGATTGGCCGCGCCCGGGTCAGATGGAAATCAGGTCATAGCAGGCGCTGCCCAGACCGATGGATTCCGCGTAGCTCAGAAGCCATTCTCCGCTGGTATGCTTCCAGGCTCCCTTGAATTTGTCCTCGCCCGGGGCGTGATGACATTTCAGGTGGGAGTTGACCAGGCCAGCCTGCTGGTTGACGAGATCGCGGCAGGCCGCATCAAGGGCCACGGGGTCCCAGGAGGCCAGAATGCCTATATCCGGCACCAGGGGGCTGTCGCTCCAGGCCACGCAGTCACAGTCCGGAGTGATGTTCATCAGGAAGGAGAGAAAACCCACCCGATCCCTTTTTTCTACAATGGCGCCGTAAGCGTATTCGGCAATGCGCTCAATGAGGGGCTTGAGTTCCGTCCCCCAGTCAATGCTGATGGCCTTGGGTTCGCAGACGGTGAGGCACTCGCCGCAACCCACGCATTTGTCCTTGTCAATGGATGCGGCCCGCCTGGAGCCGCGTTTTTCCCAACTGACGGCCTGCTGCGGACAGTTGGCCATGCACATGCCGCAGGCAACGCACCGTTCCTGCGCCACGGAAAACCCGGAGGAGTGCTGCTCGCATTTGCCCTGGGAAGGGGAGCAGCCCATGGCCAGATTTTTGATGGCCCCGCCAAAGCCGGCCATTTCGTGTCCCTTGAAGTGGGAAAGAACCATCATGCTGTGGGCGTCGTTAACGGCGCCGGCTATCTTGACTTCCTGAAAGTGCTTCTTGCCGATGAACACCGGGGAAAAACTCCCTCCGCTCAGGCCGTCGGCGATGATGATGGGCGCGCCCACCGTGGCGTAGGAAAACCCGTGTTCCATGGCCGTGCGCAGGTGATCCACGGCGTTGTGGCGGGTCCCGTTATACAGCGTATTGCTGTCCGTGAGGAAGGGCTTGGCCCCTGAAGCCTTCAGCAGATCAACCACGGCGCGGACAAAGACAGGGTTGATAAAGGTGTCGTTGCCGCGCTCCCCGAAGTGCAGCTTGACGGCGGTCAGGGCGTCCTTGCGCGCTATCCCGGCAAAGCCGGCGGCAGCGAAAAGGGCCTCAATCTTTTTGATTTTGCTTTCCTTTGGTTTCCGGGCGCGGAAACCGGCAAAATAAACAGGAACTTTCTTTGCGTCGGACATGATTCCTCCAGGGAACAAAAAACGGGAAAAAGGCAGGACAAACCGGCTTGCCTGCCGGAGGTAAGCGACATACAGTGGTCGCCGGACAGAATGCCACTCCAGGCAATATGCAGCAAGACGCATGAAAAAGGCAAGAATAAAAAGCCTACTGCTTCCGATCCTCCTTGTTCTGGCCGCCCTGGCCGCGGGAACTTGGGGCCTCTTCGGCTCTCATCTCTTTTCCCGGGGAAGCGGCGATTCCCCGGAAGATCGCTTCCTGCGGGCCGTCTACCTTCTGCAGCGCCTGGGAGGGCCGGCAACGGAAGAAACCCTGCCCATTCCCCGGCGCATCCGCATCTCCGACGCCGCGGAGAGCCTTGCCCACCACCCGGATACCATCTTCGTCCTGCGCACCCTGGCCAACGATCTGACGGCCCTTGCGACGGAAGGCATGGAACAGGCCGTGCTCTTTGAAGCCTACGCCCGGATCGCTCTCGGCGAAACGCGCGCCGCGGGAGATCTCCTGACCCGCTATGTCGCGGAACAACCCTATGAGGAACGGCACTATGCCAGGCTCTGTTCCCTGCTGGAGGAAACGGGGAATTACCAGGACCTGTTGCTGATTTCCCTGGAATGGCGGGATCGCGACCCGGTCTGCCGGGAAAACCGCCTGATCTTCACCTGGCTGGCCCTGTGCCGGACAGGACGCTTTCCGGAGGCTGTCCGAATCCTCAAGCGCGAGGGGGCCTGCCTCGACTGGCGGCGGTACCTGTATGCCGCCAGGGTTTCCCTGGCGACAGGCCGGACGGAGGAAACCAACCGCCTGCGCGCCCTGGCGCAAGACAGCGCGGGCGCCCGCCCCGAAGCCGTCGAGGCTTTGTGGCAGCGCCTGCTGCAACTGGACCTGCCGGCTTCCCCGTAGACAGGAAAATTCCGCTGGATCTTTTTGAGGGGGCGTGCCCCCTCAAACTCCCCCGGCAGGGACCTGTTGCCCCCGCACCCCCATAAGCCCGGCGGGGGATCCGTGGGGAACTCATTTCCCGGCAGGGAAACCCTCTTGGCAAGAAAGGCGCATCCGTGCTAGAGGAAATGCCGGTACCCGGGGATGTTTTTGGGGGGGAGGTTTTTGTGTCCGCGCTCCTAGCGGCCCTGGCCGTCGCCGTTCTCATCCTGCTCCTGCGGCCGCCGCGCCGCTGCCAAGCCAAAAGTCCCCAGGAGCCGGAGCAGGAATCCACCTGCCCGGCCCTTGCCGGGATCGCCCTGACCCTTTTTTCCCCCGAGGGAAACCTTGCCGAGGACACAGGGCGCGCCCTGCGTCTCCTGCGCGAAACCAGCGGGGCGGACCTCGTGGATCTCTGGCAAAACAGCGCCAGCGCCGAAGGGGTCGTTACCGCCCTCCTCTGCCGCCAGACCGCCGCCGGCGCCGCCTGTGGCGGCGATCCCGGGGCCGTCTTCCCCCTGGAGCAGATCCTGCCCGTCTGGTCCTCCTCTCTGGCGGCCGGCCTCAGCGTGGACAGCGCGGCGCGGGCGCCGACGGGGGCGGAAAGGGACTTTCTGCTCAAAGACGGCCTGAACACGGCCCTGCTGGCGCCCATCCTTTTTCAAAACAGCTTTTGGGGCTTCCTGCGCATCGGCAGCCAAAAAGAACGCCCTCCCCGGCTTGCGGAGGAAGACGCCCTGGCCCGTTCCGCGGGCGCGATCCTGGCCGCCGCCCTTCATTGGCGCCAGACCTTTGAGGCCATCGGCAGATCGGAGGAACGCCTCCGGGATGCCGTCACGGCCTCGGGCGAAATCATCTGGGAAGTGGACGAGCGGGGCGGCTTTACCTATATCTCCGCGCAGGTGCGGGATCTGACCGGCTATCCGCCCGAAAATTTTCTGGGCAGGCGCTGGGAGGATTTTCTCCCCGGAAACCAGCGACATGAGCCCACGAACTGCATGTTTCAGGCTGGTTTCGGCTCGGGGACCTTCCACGGCATGGAACATTGCCTGCTTGCAAGGAACGGCAAGACTATCTGGCTGCAAAGCTCGGGCAGAATCCGTTTCAGCCCCGGCGGCATCGCCGGTCTTTACGGCCTCAGCCAGGACGTCACCAGCGCCAGGCTCAACGCGACAACCCTGACCGCCACCCTGAAAGAACTGGCCTATACCAACGCCGAACAGGAAGAATCCGTTCGCCGCGCCCACATCCTGGCGGAAAAGGCCGAGGCGGCCAACCAGGCCAAAAATGAATTCCTGGCCAACATCAGCCACGAAATCCGCACCCCCCTCACCGCCATCATCGGTCTCAGCTACCTGCTGCAAAAGACCGAACTCAGCCCGAAACAGGCCGGCCATCTGGACAAGATCTATAAAGCCGGACTGTCTCTCCAGGAAAAAATCAACAACATCATGGACTACTCCAGCCTGGAGTCGCAAAAACTCCGCATCCACCGGGAACCCTGCTCCCTGGAAGCCATCCTGGAAGGTCTGGCCCAGGCCTTCGGACCCAAAGCCGAGGATCGGGAAATCGGCCTGACCCTCATCCTGCGCCCGGAGGTTCCCCTTCATTATCTGGGCGACGGGGCGCGGCTGGGACAAGTGCTGCATAACCTCATGGATAACGCCGTCAAATTCACGTCAAAGGGCGGCGTGGCGCTCCATGTTTACCTGGAGCGCCGGGAAGGCTCCCTGGCCTACCTGCGCTTTCTCCTCGTGGATACCGGCAGCGGCATGACCCGGGAACAGCAGGAAAGGCTCTTTCTCTCCTTCTCCCAGGACGATTCCTCCCCCAGCCGCAGATACAGCGGGACCAGCCTGGGATTGGCCGTTTCCAAACGCATCCTGGAACTGGCCGGCGGTTCCCTGCAACTGGAAAGCTCTCCGGACAGGGGAACCCGCGTCACCATCCGCATTTCCCTGGAGGTTGACCCCAACGCCCCGCCGAAGGAAGAAAAGCCGGCCATCCCTCCCGTAACGGTTCTGCTCCTCCTGGGCGAGGAACTGGGCCGTAAATCCCTCTCCGGTTTTCTTCAGGACCTGGGATGCGCGGTCCACGAATATACGGACCCGGCGGATTTCCGGGAATCTCTCCACAAACTGCCGGCCCTTGCCGCTTCGCGCCTCCTCCTTCTGGATCAGCCCCTCCCGCCGGAAGATATCCGGACGCTGCTGGAAGACAGGGGCGAACCCGGAGGAAAGCTCTTCATTCTCCACATCCTGCCGGCCGCCGGAGGGGAGATTCCCGCTTTCCCCCTCAGCGGCATCGGCATCCTGCGCCGTCCCCTGACCTCCTTCGCCGTGCAGAGGGCGCTTGCCGCCCTTCTGGCGGAAAAACCGCCCATCCTCGCCGAGGCACCGCCCGCGGGCGCCGCCGGGACGCAAAGCGCCGGGGACGCCGCCGGGGCCAGCCTGAACCTGGAAGAAGCCCTGCAAAACCTGGGGGGGGATCAGAATCTTTTCCAGGCCGCCCTGAGCCAGTTCTACCAGAACCATAACCAGGCCGAAGCCGAAATCCTGAACCTCCTGGTCAACGATGACCGGGATGAGGCTGTCCGGCGGCTGCAGGACATCCAGCGCCAGGCCGCTGGCATCGGCGCGAAGCGGCTGGTGGAGCACGCCGTGGTCCTGGCGCAGCGTCTCGCGGACAACCCTGGTTGGAAAGAAAATATCCTCCTGACGGCCTTCCTGACGGAATTCGCCATCGTCCTCAGCCAGGTGCGGAATCTTCTGCCTCCCCAGGACAGCGGGGGAGAGGAACCCCCTAAGAACGACCTTGCCCTGCGCGACAACCTGCGCAGCCTCAACGCCCTCCTCCGGGACGACGACGCCTTCGCCTGCACCCTCTTCCCCACCCTGGCCCCCGCCCTGGAAAAGGTGGATTTCTACAAGACGAGAGCCGCCGCCAAGGCCCTGGCCGTCTTCGACCTCGCGGGCGCCCTGGAGATTCTCAGCCCTCTGGAAGAGATCCTGGATCGCCGGACGCAGCCCCGGCCGGAAGGGCAAACCCCACCCGCGCCCTGAGCGGGAAACGCGAGATACTCCCCAAAATTCGGACAGGAGTGTAAGCTAAAATTTCTCCCCGCAGCTATTGCCATTTGTTCCGCGCTTTGGTAGGAATCTCCCTCGTGCGGCTGTCACGCGGCCTTTGGCCTTGCCGGGGCTGAATCATCCGTTTCAGGCGGGACGGCATGAAAAGACGGGCTGAAAGATTGTTTCCGCTCCGGCGGGAAGCGGAGAAGCGGGCCAGGACCATAGGTTTTGGCCTGATCTTTGCATACACACACACACACACACACACACACACACACACACACACACACACACACATTAACACCGCCGTATAACGCGCCTCTTTCCAAGAGCGGCGCGGTTTCGGCATTTAAGCACGGCTCTGTTTCCTTCGGGAGACAGGGCCGTTTTCGTATTCCGTTTCCTTTATGCAGAAGAGACGAAGGAAGCGGGGAAGCATGATTCTCAGACGTATCTGGAGAGAGACGGCCGCATCGGCAAAACAGCGCAAAGAAAAACAGGGAAGGGAACGATGGGTTGGGGCATCGCTCTCGTTCCCGCCCATGCAGTTGAAGAGTAACTATTCGTCCATATTTGAGGAGAATTTCTCTATGGATACTTATTCAAGGCAGGAAGGGGAGAATAGTGAAAGTCTTTTGACAGTACCCGATACCAATGCGAATTCAGAACAAAACTACATACATGCAAATATTGATATAAATACTATTTCTTACAATATAGAGTACTATACAAGACTGCTACTGAAAAATTCTCCAAACAGTGTTATCCTGCTGGACAGGGAAGGATATATTGTCGCCTGTAGTGACGCATTTTTACTTCTTCTCCGGTTGAAAAACCATGATCAGCTTAAAGGCCGTCACCTAAAGACACTCAATCGATTTTGGAATGACGCTGGAATGATCGAAGCGGTGGAAGATTTTTTCCGAGAAATTCGAGGGACCGGAAACTCCAGAGAAAGGTATGTCAGCCTGAATTTTTCAGGCCAGGGCCAAAAAATCCCGTATAGGGTTCAGTTCATCTCTCTTCTGGACGACGATGGAATATTTGAAGGCACGCAGGTAATGATTCAGGATATGTCCGAATGGTCGCACGACGAGACCGAAGGACGGACGCATGCCGTGCTGGAATCCATGCCTTTTGCCTGCATTCTTTGGGATGAGGATCTCAATGCCATCGCTTGCAACATGAAAACCGTCGAGTTGTACGAGTGCCGCAGCAAGAATGATTTTCTCGACAACTTTTTTGATTTATCACCGCCCTATCAACCGGACGGTACTGAAAGCCTAACAGCGGCGAAAAACCGCTTGCGCGCGTCCCTTAAATACGGGCGTAGCATCTTCGAGTGGGAACATCGTACAAAAAACGGAAAGCCGCTGCCGGTAGAGGTGCACCTGCTGCGCACAGAATGGGACTCACGCAGCCGCATCATAGCGTATATCTATGATATGCGGGACCTAAAGGCAAAGGAGAGCCTGCTGCAGGAAGCCAATGAACGCGCGACCCTCATCATGAACGCCACTCCCGTGGCTTGTTCTCTTTGGGATGAGCGAGGCAACCTGCTTGATTGCAATCGTGAGGCCCTCCATTTGTATGATTTTACCGAGAAACCCGACGATTTCGGCCGCACATCTTTTTTAAAACTTGTGCCGATACGCCAGCCCTCCGGACAACGCAGCCTCGACCTGCTGCAAGAGGTTTTTCAGGATGTGCTCAAAAACGGGTACACTCGTTTCTATTGGAAATGCCATGCGAGGACCGGCGATCTTATACCGTTGGAAACAACGCTTGTGCGCATTCCCTGGAAGAACGAATACCGGATACTGGCCTATTCCACCAACATAAGTAAACTGTTGCGACTTGAAGACAAGGCGGAAGCACGCATGAGGCGCCTGCTGAACGAGATGCCGCTGGCCTGTACTCTGCGGGATGAAAACAACAAGATTATCGACTGCAATTTGGCAGCCATGCGCATGTTCGGAGTGTTAAAAAAATCCGAATTCATGGATAATTTCGATTCTTTTCTCCCTGAATTGCAACCTGATGGTAGCCCCAGCCAGGAAAGGGTACAGCAACTGATTCTTTTCACTCTCGAAAAAGGATATTACAGGGGCGAGTGGATGTACCGCAGGAGTAATGGCCAACATCTGCCTGTGGACTTAACTTTTGTGCGGATAGATTTCCGACATGGTGCCTGCATTGCCGCCTATGCCCGCGATTTGCGCGAATCCAAGGCCATAGAACAAAAAATCAATGCAACGAATGAACGTGTGCGCACTATGCTGGATGCTCTTCCAATAGCCTGCGTCTTTCTGGATGAGGACGGAAATGCCATAGACTGCAATGCGACAGCTCTGGCGCTTTACGGCGTACAGAGCAAGGAGCAATTTATAGAACGTTTTTCTGATTTTTTTCCGAAATATCAGCCTGGGGGTAAGGAAAGCCTGTCGGAAAAATTAAGAGTTATCCAGTATGCATTTAAAAATGGAAGTACGCAGTTTGACTGGCTGCACCTGACCGCATCCGGGGAAGAACTGCCCGTATCAATAATTCTGGTTCACGTCAGATGGAACGACCAGAACTGCATCGCCGCCTATGTCACGGATATGCGCGAAACCAAGCGCAATGAAGAGAAAAGACTTGAGGCGGACAGACAGCGCCGTGAACTGGCAATAGAGACGTTGAAGGCGAATGCTGCCTCGGAAGCCAAGACCAAATTCCTGGCCACCATGAGCCATGAAATACGCACTCCCATGCACGCCATCATCGGGATGAGCGACCTGATCCGCACGGACAATCTTGATGCAAAGCAACTGAGCAATATCAGCGATATAAAAAAGATGTCCAAAGCCCTTCTGGAGATCATCAACGATATCCTCGATTTCTCGAAGATTGAGGCCGGCAAGATGGAGCTGTCCCCAATCCATTTCAACCTGCGGGATATGTGCGACAACCTCTGTTCCATGTGTCGCGTTATGGCTGCGACGAAGGATCTCAAGTTCAAATATTCTTTTGCGGAGGACGTCCAGCAGGTGGTCTACGGTGATGAAATCCGCATCCGCCAGGTGGTGCTGAATCTCCTGAACAACGCCATCAAATACACCAAAGAAGGCCATGTGCAGTTCGCTATGGACGTTGCGGAAGATGGCGACAGTCGTTTCACTTTGTTCACTGTAAAGGATACCGGGATTGGGATAAAAAAGGAGAACTTCTCCAAGCTCTACGACACGTTCGCCCAGTTCGATCGCGAGACCAACCGTGGCACTGCGGGAACAGGCCTGGGGCTGACGATAACCAAAAACCTTGTGACGATGATGGGCGGAAAGATAGAAGTGGAGAGCGAATACGGAAAAGGCACCGTATTCAGGGTTCTGTTGCCCCTCAGGGAGGGGGACCCGGATCAGGTGAAAAGGTCTTTCGAACGCAATATGGCGATTGCAAAGCGGGACGTCAAAATTCTCGTGGTGGACGACAATAACCTCAACCTTACTGTGGCGCTGGGCTATCTTGCAAAACGGAACATCATTGCGGATCATGCCTCCAGCGGCGAGCAAGCACTGCAATTGCTCCAGAAGAACAGGTACGATCTGGTGTTCATGGATCACATGATGCCGGAGATGGACGGCCTTGAAACAACGAGACTGATTCGCTCCCTGCCTGATGGAAGATGCGCCGAGATCCCGATCGTCGCGCTCTCGGCGAACGCCGTTACGGGAGCGAAGGAGTTGTTTCTCAACGCGGGTATGAACGATGCCCTCGCCAAGCCGATCGACTCGAAAGCACTCAGTGAGGTGCTCCTGAAATGGCTACCCGAAAAAATGGCAACGGTTGATGTTTCCACCGACTGGTCCGAAAACGAACCGGAAGACAGTGCGCTTCTGAGTGAACTGTCCTGTGTGAAGGATCTTGACGTGCAGAAGGGAATTGCCAGAGTTGGCGGCGAAAAAAACGTATATCTCAATCTTCTTCGCCAGGCGTATTCCGAGCTTGGCCCGTACAGGGATGAAATCAGGAAATTTTGCGCGGAGGAAAACTGGGTCCAATACTCCATTCGCGTGCATACGCTGAAAACGGTGTTCGCAACCATAGGAAATGACAGACTGTCGAAATTGGCGTCCGAGCTGGAGGCAGCGTCAAAAAGGGAAGATGCCGGCGAATGCGTTCGTGAAACAGCTGCATTCTGCGATGCAATAACGGTTTTTTGCGATGCCCTGCTTCGGACGAAGCTGATATGCGAGGAGAAAGTGGAAAAAACCTCAATGGATGCCGCCATGATAACGCAACGGCTGGAGCAATTGAAAGAGGCATGCCTGGACGGCAGGAGCGACGTGGCTGAAAATGTGGCCTCGGAGCTTGCGAAAGCCGGTTTCAACAAGCATGTGGAGGATACCCTGCGCGAAATATACCTCCTGGTGAAATCCTACGATTACGAAAAAACTGTTACTCTCGCGGGCACGCTCTCGGAGTATCTTTCCGCCGGCGTGTCTCGGTTAAGAACGTTGCAAAATGCATACCGGTGAAGCGAACTTTCCGTATCCGCTCCCGCCGCAAAGATTTTCTAACGGCAAGGCGGACAACTCTTTTGCCGTTTCTGAATCAAAAAGACATAAATGCGGTTTGGAGTTGAAACATATACCTCTGAGGCGGATGTATGATACCTGTGGAAAATAAAAAGACAAAACATACAATCATGGTTATTGACGATAACGCCTCGGAACTGTTGCTGCTGAAAAATATCCTGGGCGAAATGTACGACCTGCGTCTCTGCAAGACAGCATCTTTCGCCTTGTCCATGCTTGAACGCATCAGCGTCGACATCATTTTGCTGGACATAGAAATGCCCGATCTAAATGGATACGAGGTGTTGAAAATTATCAAGGCCAACCCGGCGACGAAAGAAATCCCGGTGATTTTCCTGACCGGCAGAAGCGACAATACAAGCGAACTGGAAGGGCTCACCCTTGGAGCGGTTGACTATCTGGCAAAACCATTTTCTCCCCCGCTCCTGCTGAAGCATATTGAGATCCACCTGCTAATCGAATCACAGAAGCGTAAACTCAAAGATTTCAACGAGAACCTGCGGGGGATGGTTGCGGCGAAGACGGAAAAAGTGCTTAAGCTGCAAAAATCCATTCTCAAAACAGTAGCCGCTCTTGTGGAGTACCGCGATACTTCCACTGGAAGCCATATAGAGCGGACGGAGCGGTATCTTGAAATACTTGTTACAGCGGTTATGAATGAGGAAAAATATAAAAAATTCTCTGAAAAATGGGATATCGATCTTATTCTGCAATCATCACTTCTGCATGACGTGGGCAAAATCGCCATCAGCGACAGTATTCTTCTTAAACCAGGCCCCCTTGATGCCAAAGAGTTTGCGGAGATGAAAAAGCATGTGCAGTACGGCCTGGAGTTCGTGGAGAAAATGAAGGAAATTGACGGCGAAGAGGATTTTACGGAATATGCGAGAATTATGACCGGCTATCACCATGAAAAATGGGATGGTACCGGTTATCCGCATAAGCTCAAGGGAGAGGATATTCCGTTGCTCGGAAGAATAATGGCCATAGCGGACGTCTACGATGCCGTCACCTCTGAACGGCCATACAAGAAAACCATACCGCACAAGGAGGCCATGGCTATTATCCGGGACGGAAGGGGGTCCCATTTCGATCCGTCGCTTGTGGATCTCTTTATGAAAAAAACGGATGAGATCCATGACGCGAAAAAACTTGAGACGCGGAAAAATATCGATAACAAATCAGATGGAGGAGCGGCGCAAACGCCCGCTGGAAAGCGTTCGTAAATCAGCGGCAACCAGGTCGCTGATGTCCGCCTTGCCGATGTCGTGCGGCAAGGCGAAAGCGATGCTTGTCCCCTGATGTCATGCGGCACGATACCACAAATCAAATCAGTTTAAAAGATTTACCTGATTACGCATGATGTTCAGCCACTATCCATTCGCCAGAAAATTGGTTATAGTTTATGAAAATAGGGAGTTGAATATGCCTCGTAATCCTGTTCAGTTTCAAAAAGGGATGAGTGA
>JAISNZ010000015.1 GCA_031275955.1 Desulfovibrio sp.
CGCCAGCAGCACCCGGAATCCCAGGTCTCCGAGGCGGCATCCCGGCGCGCCGCAGGCGCTGCTGTCCGGCGCGTCAAAGGCGCGCCGGGCGAGACGGCAATTTTCAGCCCCATCGCTCCAACTGCCGCCCCTCCGGACGCGGAGCGTCCCCTCGGGCGGGCCTGCCGGATCGCCGGACGGGCTGCGCCCGTAATAGTCGGCGGCAAACCAATCCTGCGCCCATTCATTGACGTTTCCGAGCATGTCGTAAAGACCCCAGGCGTTGGGTTCCTTTTCTCCCACCGGGTGCGTCGCGTTGCCGGAATTTCGGTCATACCAGGCGGCCCGCCCAAGGGCGGCGGCATCCGCGGCAAAGGGATCAGGGCCGCTGCGGCCGGCCCTGGCCGCGTATTCCCATTCCGCTTCCGTGGGCAGGCGGTAGCGGGTGTGCCCTTCCCGCAGGTTCAGGCGGCGGATGAACTCCTGGGCCTCATTCCAGAAGACCTGCTCCACCGGCAGCGCGGCGCCCCTGAACCAGCTGGGATTGCCGCCCATGACCTTTTCCCACTGTTCCTGCGTGACCTCGAACCTGCCCAGATAAAAATCCCTGCTGATGGTCACCGGATGTTCTGGTCTTTCGTCCTCCAGAAGGTCGGAGCCCATGCGGAAGGACCCGGCCGGGAGGAGGACGAATTCCATGCCGAGGGAGTTGGTATACGTTCCGCCGCTGGCGCTGGAAAAAGAGGCCGGGCAGAGGGCCAGAAGCCCAAGGAGAACAATCAGGGCGACGCCTCGCGGCATGGGCTTATTCCTCCAGATCCGAAAGTTGGGTGGAAAGATACCGTTCGCCCGAATCCGGCAGGATGACCACGATGTTTTTCCCGGCGCTTTCGGGCCGCGCGGCGATGCGTCTGGCCGCCCACAGCGCCGCCCCGGCGGAAATGCCGCTGAGGATGCCCTCGACGCGCGCGATTTCCCGCGCCGCGTTCATGGCGTCCTCGTTGGTCACGCGGACAATCTCGTCAATAACGGAGCGGTTGAGGATTTTGGGCACAAAGCCGGCCCCTATGCCCTGGATGCGGTGGGGGCCGGATCTGCCCCCGGACAGCACCGGCGAGGCGTCCGGCTCCACCGCCACGATTCTGACCCCGGGCCTGCGCTCTTTCAGCACCTCGCCAACGCCGGTAATGGTGCCGCCGGTGCCGACTCCGGCCACGAAACAATCCACCTCGCCGCCCGTGTCGGCCCAGATCTCCTCCGCCGTGGTCCGCCGGTGGGCTTCGGGATTGGCGGGGTTTTCAAACTGGAGGGGCATGAAACTGCCCGGGATCTGAGTCAGGAGGTCTCTGGCCTTGCGCACGGAACCGACCATGCCGTCCTTGCCCGAAGTGAGCACCACATCCGCTCCCAGCATGGCCGCGAGCTTCCGGCGCTCAATGGACATGGTTTCCGGCATGGTCAGCACGAGCTTGTATCCCCTGGCGGCGCAGGCGAAGGCCAGCCCAATGCCCGTGTTGCCGGAGGTGGGCTCAATGACCGTGCTGCCGGGACCAATCCTGCCCCCGCTTTCGGCGGCGTCCAGCATGGCCGCGCCGATGCGGCATTTGACGCTGTTCATGGGATTGAAGGACTCCACCTTGGCCAGCAGGATTCCAGCCAGGCCTTTTCCGAATTTATCCAGGCGGACCAGCGGAGTATTGCCGCGCGCGTCAATGATCGAGGCATAAATCCTGCCCCGGCTGTCGGCCCTGGCTGTCACAGAGGATGCGCTCATATCGTGTACATGCTTTCCTGGTTGATGTCGTATTGCAGAATGGCGAAAATCCGCTCCTGAATGGCCACGATTTCCGGGTCCGTCCGCGCCCTCGGGCGGGGAACGTCCACGGGGATGCGGTTGCGGACAGTGCCGCCGGGGCCGGGGGAGAAGATAACCACCTCGTCGGAAAGGTAGACCGCCTCGGGCACGTCATGGCTGACCATGACAATGATGATGGGGGAGGCGTTGCCTTTGGCCTCTTCCCAGAGGTAGAGCAGGTCGTCCTGCAGCCTTTCCCGCTGCAGGGCGTCCACGGCGGCAAAGGGCTCGTCCATGAGAATGATTTTCGGCTCCACCGAAAGCGCCCGCGCCAGGGCAAGACGCTGGCGCATGCCGCCGGAAAGCTGCGCGGGGTATTTGTTTTCCGCGCCGGCAAGTCCCACCTTGCTCAGATAAAAACCGGCCTTCTCCTCCATTTCCGCGCGGGAGGGCCGATCGGATCGCCTTTTGCCGGCCGAGCGCAGCCGCAGGACAAAGACGACGTTCTGCAGGGCCGTCATCCAGGGGAAGACGGCGTAATCCTGAAAAATCATCGCGATGTCGTGCTTGGGCCGGTCGGTGAAGACCCCGTTGGCCAGGGGCGAGATGAAACGGTAGCGCCGCTTGTACTCCTCCATCTCCTTGCGGGTTGAGGGCAGAGGCTCCAGCACAAGTCTGCCGTCAATGCGGATCTCGCCGTCCGTGGGGGCCTGAAGTCCGGCCAGGATTTCCAGAAAGGTCGATTTGCCGCAGCCGGATGGACCAAGCAGGCTCACGATCCTGCCGTCGGGAATGGTCAGGGACACGTTCAGCACAGCGGTAAGCCCTTCGGCCAGCCCCTTTTCGTTCACCAGGGAAAAAAATTTGCTGATGCTGCGCGCCTCGATCATCTTCCCCTACCGCCCCACCTTCCAGATCGCCAGCTTGAGTTCGACGTATTTGAGAATTTCAATGAGAAACCAGCCTATAAAGCCGGTTACCATCATACAGACCATCATCTCCGGAATCAGGAAATAATCCTTGGCCTGCCCCAGGAGAAAGCCTATCCCCATCCTGCCGCCGTATGCCTCCCCGATGACCAGCATCACCAGGCCCATGGCCACGCCGGTCTTCAGGCTCATGATGATGGAGCCGAAGGCGTGCCAGAAATAGACCTTGCGCAGAAGGGTGAACTCGCTGGCGCCGAAGACTCTGGCCGAGGCCAGATAGCGCGGATCGGTGTCCTTGATGCCCTGATAGGTGTTGAAAAGCACCGGATAAAAGATGCCGATGGACATCAGAAAGATGTGCATGCTGGAACCGATGCCGAAGATGATGATGGTCATGGGCACCCAGGCCGGAGGGGGAATAGGCGCCAGAAGCTGCCAGAGGGGAAGGATGAAGGCCCTGACCTTCTGATTCCAGCCCATGAGCATGCCGATGGGAACCGCCAGAGCCACCGCGAGGCCGAAGGCGATGAAAAATCTGCCCAGGCTGTACAGGATATGCAGGACAAGACTTCTGCGCAGGAGCATGTCCCAGAAGGTTGCCGCCACCGTGCTCAAAGGCGGCAACAGGCTCTCCGGGATCAGGCCGGCCCGGGGCAAAAACTCCCAGAGCAGGAGCAGGGGAAGAAGGAGAGCCAGAAATTCCAGGGAAAAGAAATTGCCCAGGGCATTTTTGGAGAATCCGCCAAGTTCCCGCAGGAGCCGGCGGATTCCCCTCGTTTCATAGTCGTCGTCCGTCACCAGGTGATCCCTTTGAATTCCGGCGCGAAGAGCGCGTCGCCGGGATTCTTCTCAATGGTTCCCTGATTGACCAGAGCCTGGGCATAGCCTTTCAGTCCCGCCGTATCCAGCTTGATCTGGAAGCCAAGCTTGGGATTGCTGTTGATGATCGCCTGTTGGGAGACATTGGGGACATACTTCCGGGCGATGGCGACAATGTCTGCCGCGACGGGATTCTTGCGAATCAGCTTGTCCGCTTCATCAATGGCCGCAATAAAGGCCTTGGCCTCCTTGGTGTTGTTCCTGACGAAATCCTTGTTCGCGTTGATCGTCCGGCAGGGCGGGTTTTCCCCGGCCAGATTGGGCTCAATTTTGCCGTCGCCGTCGGCGTCGGAATGACCGTCGAAAAGCGTCTTGTATTTGGGCTTTCCGTCGGCATCCTTCAGGAGCAGGGCCTCGGCCACAAAGGGTTCCTCCAGAATCGCCCCCTTGACCGCGCCGCCTTCCAGGGCGGCCAGGGCGGCGCCGGGGGCGAGGGCGGTCAGGGTAAACTCCGTGTTATAGCGCTGCTTAAGCGCGTCGCGGATGGCGATGACCGCGCAGCAGGTATTGGAAAGGCCGGCCAGCTGCTGTCCCTTCAGGTCTTCGGGCTTCTTGAAGGGCGCGTTTACCGGGACCACCAGCACGGAGGTGCAGGGGATCTTGACCTGGGCGATGATGGTGATGTTCTGTCCCTTGGCGATGGGGGTAATGACGCCGGTGGGGCAGTTGAAGACAATGTCCGCCTCTCCTCCCACCACGGCGGCCACGCCGGAGCTGGTTTGCCTGATCTCCACGTCCAGCCCGTGTTTTTTGAACAGGCCTTGCTCAAAGGCGACATACAGGTTCAGGTGATGGGTGGAATTGGCGTCGGCCACGATGATTTTCCCCCCCTCCCTGGCGGCTCCGGGGGCCGTCAGGGGCAAGGCAAGCGACATCAGGGCCAGGCAGAAAAAAATTTTCTTCAGCATGCGGGACCTCCTCATTTTCCGGACACAGGGGATGATGTGATCATCCATGAGGACTTTCCCGTTTCCTGTGAAATATCTATTTCGCATACCTGTATGCGGAATTGTGATATCCAGGGATTTCAGCCGTGTCTTCTGGGCGCCTCTTCCCGTTTGTGGACGAAGATGCGGGAGGGAGAATCGCCCTCTGCCTGGGGGACCTGAAGGCCCAGGCGGGCCTTGCGGTTGATGAGGATGGGGCCCAGAAGGTTGAGGACCGTCTCCTCCGGCTTTCCCGGAGGAATGGTGGCGGTGACCAGGACGGCGAGATCGGCGGCGGCGGCGACCTTGAGGAGATTTTGCTCGGCATCGCCGATGCGCAGGGCATACTCCGGATGAAAGGCATAGGGGTCCGCCACAAGCAGGCCGAGATCCGGCTCCTCCATGCTTTGCAGGATCAGCAGGGGGGCCTCCGCGCGGATCTGGAGCAGGGCGAAACGGCGTTTGTCTTCGTAGCCGATGAGGCCGCGCGGGAAATTGATGACCTTGTACAGATCCACTTCGCGTTCGCCCAGCCGGGATTGAATGATCGCTATTTTTTGCCTTGCCATAATTCCGCCGCGGCCAGAAGGTCCGAATTGTCGGCAAGCGCGGCCTGCCGGTTTTCCTCTTTGACGCGAAGATATACTTCTTCGCGGTAGACAACGATGTCGTCGGGCACAAAAATTCCCAGCTTCACCTGTTTTCCCTGGATGCTGAGAAGGGTGATCTTGATGTTGTCGCCGATATGGAGACTTTCTCCGGACCGTCTGGTCAAGATAAGCATGCATCCTTCCGGGAGTCCGCGCATTCCCCGCCGGCCATGCGGACGGCGGGGAACCGGCATTACAGGAAATTGACGAGACTCATCTGCATGATCATGGACGAGGACTTCAGCACGCTGTTATAGGCCAGCTGCTGCTTGGACAGGCGGGTCATCAGCTCCGTGATGTCCACATCCTCCACATAACTTAAGTTCTCCTGTTCATCAAGGACCCGCATCTCCAAAGCCGCGTGGGTCACTTCCAGGCGGTTGTAGCGCCCTCCGACCACGGCGGCCTTGGTGGCGACCTGGGCCATGACGGTCTTCAGCTCTTCCAGGGCGGCGGCCATGTCGTCCGGGCTGCCGTATTCGGCCGCGCCCACAAGCCTGCCGCAGACCTCGAAGAGGTTGCTCGCGTCGCCCTCCAGGGGATGGGCGCTTCCGCCGCTGTTCACCGGCAGGGCGTCGTCGGTAAAGGGTTCCTGGTACAGGCCGCCGAAGATGTCCTTGCCCACCAGATTGACGGTGACGGAGTCACTGTCGGAAATGGCCATGTTGATGTCCGCCCGATAGGGATGGATGACGAACTGGTCCCCGGCGGCGGGGGCCGCGCCCAGTTCCAGGTAGCCTCCCGGCACGGGCAGGCGGAAAGCGGGATCGGAACTGACAGCCTGGGTCCAGTTGCCGCCGTCGTCCAGGCTGTAGGAATAGGTCACCTCCCCGCCGGCGACGGCGTCAATGCGCACGGCCAGGTCCCGGGTGAAGGAACCCTGCACCTGGGCTCCGGATACGGCGCTACCGTATGGGGTGACGACGCGCGCGCCGGAGTCGTCGCCGTTGTAGACGGCGCTGGGCCGCAGGTAGAGCCAGGTTCCGTTGTCAGCTTCATTGCGATTGTCGGTGGCGACAGTGGTTACGTTGACGCCGGCGCCGTTGCTGATCTTCAGCGTGGAGCCTCCGCAGTTGAGCAGGACGTCCGTGCCGGCCACGCTGGTTGTCCCGTCCGTCCAGGTTGTGCCCCCGTCGGTGCTGTAGCGGAAGGCCGTGGCCTCCACCGCGCCGCTGGTTCCGCCGGAGGCGTTGCCGGGGTCGTAAAACTGTATAATGGTTGTGTGCTCCGTGTCGCCTTCCGCCGTCAGCGCGCCTCCCTGGGCCATAAGGTCCGCGTTGAAGGCCTCGTCGTGGCTGGTGACGCCCAGGGCCAGGTCGTAGGCGGGGCCGTCGGTCTTCTGCCCGGCGAAGATGCTGCGATCCTCAAAGCGGGTATTGGCCAGATTGATGAGCTGAAGGAACTGCTGGCGCAATTCGTAGCTGATCTGTTCCCGGTTGGTCTCGTCGTAGGTTTCGGTGGCCCCCTGTTCCGCCAGTTCCGTCATGCGGGTCAGAACGGTCATCAGGGAGCCTTCGCCGGAGAGAACGGAATCGGCGGTTCCCAGCCAGCCGTAGGCGGTGTTGATGTTGTCCTTATAGCGGGCAAGCTTGCTCAGGGAGGCCCTGTAGGAAATCACCCGGCCCGCGCCCACGGGATCGTCCGAGGGGCGGTTGATCTTGAGCTGGGAGGAGCTCTGAAGATTGGACTCCATGAGATCGCTCAGGTTCTTGTTCATATGCTGAATGCTGGAGGCATACATCTGGTTCTGGGTGACGCGCAGGGTCATGGCTCTGTCTCCTTGCGGAATGCTTCCGGGCGGCTATGGCATTTTACGCTTGAAACAGTTCGCTTACGGCCAGCCGGCCTGCTCCTGTTTCGCGGCAAGGATTTGCAGGCAAATCCCTGCAGAGCGAATGACACATTTTCAATGGTCATTTGCTCTATTTGAGGGCCAGAAGGGTCTCGAACATCTCGTCCGCCGTGGTGATCAGTTTGGCGGCGGCCTTGTAGGAGGCCTGGAACTTGATCAGGTTGCTCATCTCCTCGTCAAGGCTGACCGCGGAAATTTCATCCTTGCGGGCCTGCAGTTCGTTGACCATGACCGTTTCGGCGATATCCAGATACTTCATGTGCTGGGTGTCCGCGCCCACCTTGGTGACCGTGGCGGCATAGTAGTCGATGATGGTCTGCCGGGCGCCGCCGATGGAAACGGTCTTTGTGGCCAGGGCGGCTATCTCGGCGGCGGTGATGTTGTCGCCCTCGTTGCCTTCGGCCCCGCCGTTGACGCGCCCGGCGTTGATCAGGCTGGCGTTGGCCGCCAGATCCGCGTTGACGCCGAAGCTGGCCGGGGTGTCGCCGCTGAAGAAGGTATTGATGCCCAGGGCGGCGGCCAGACCGCTGGTGTCGGCGGCAATGCCGAAGCCATAGTACTGCCCGGATCCCGGAGATGTTTCCCTGCCGCTGATTTGCAGGCGGTTGTCCACAATGGAGGCCGTCAGGTATGTCCCCGCCGGGCCGGCATTGATCGCGTTGACCACATCCTCCAGGGAGTGGACGGAAGGATCGAAATTGCCGGGGGAGAAGACATCCAGCCCGTTCCCGGAAAGCGGCAGGGGTTCGCCCGTGGCCGGATCGTAAATGGCGAAGGTCATGTTGCCGGCCTGCAGGCGGTCGGACCAGGAAAAGCCGGCGGAGGGGGAGCCCAGGGGAACAGTGCCGCGCTCCACGGCGTAGGAGCCAAGGACGGAGGTCAGGGGCGTCAGCCCCGAACCCTGGCTGTGGATGCGGTTGACTTCCCAGCTCAGGGAGTCCGCCAGTTCTTCCAGGCGGTCGCGGTAGACGCCGATCTTGTTGTCGCGGAAATCCAGGGCCGCGCCCAGAGTGCCCCCGCTGATGCGCTGGGCGTTTTCCGTGCCGTTCCCGTATGTCTGGCTGGAAATGTCCACAGGCCCGGCGGTGGGGCTGATCCAGTACACATCGTTTTTGGGGGTCAGCACGAAGCTGTCGCCGGCTATGAGCTGTCCGGCCGTATCGGTGAAGGAGACGGAGAGATCCTTGACCTGGGTGCTGTGGGCAAGATCGGTGGCATAGAAGATTTTGGCCTGGCCCGTCGCCTCGTCCGTGATCCAGGACTTGCCGCCGTCCAGGGAAACGCGGTAGGCGGCCGTGCCGGGGGCCGGAGGAACGGCCCCTGTCCGGTCAACGCCGCCTCCCTGAACGACTTCCAGGGTGTATTCATAGCCGTCCGTGCCCTCAAATTCCACACTGCCCGCGTACGGGGAGCCCTGAGCCAGGTTGTTTTCCACGCGCGGCCCGAGCACTTCCAGGGAAAAGGCGATATCCTGCTGCGCCAGGGGAAACCCCCAACTGGTGGAAACGGTATAGTTGCCCGCGCCCTTGTCGTCCACATGGAGATCCAGAATGGCGGACAGTTCGCGCACCTTTTCGTCGCGCAGGTCCATCAGCTGGTTGGCGTTATTTCTGTTGGTGACGGTATGGATATTGATTTCCCGGTTGAGATCGGCGATTTCCCGGATCAGGCTGTTGGCCGTGGCCACGTCTTCACGGATGCGGATCTCCATCTCCTCCTGCATCTTTTGCATGGAGGAATCCAGGCTGCTCACAGTGGAGGAAAGCGTGCGCACCGTTTCCAGAAGCGCGGCCCGGGCGGCCTGGCTGTCCGGTTCCTGGGCCAGAGTGTTCCAGGATTTGAAAAACTCGGACAGGGCGCTGCCGATGCCGGGGGTGTCATTGGATTCGTTGTAGAGCGTCTCCAGGTTGCTCAGAAACAGGAATTCCTGATCATAGCGGGATTGCATGGTCTGGCGATCCAGATAGGCGCTTTCCACAAACTTGTCGAAGTAGCGGATGATCTGGGTGGCTTCCACCCCCTGTCCCATCTGGCCGGGACGGGAATCCACGGAGGTCTTTTCCTCCAGCAGAACCTTCTGCCGGGAATAGCCCGGGGTATCGACATTGGCGATGTTGTTGCCCGTGGTCTGGATATTGACCTGGGAGGCGAACAGTGCCCCGATGCCCATGTGCATGATGGAGTTGAGGCTGGATGCCATCAGAGCCTCCCGGAAAGCAGGGCGGCGGCGGGACGCCCGCTGCGGAATTTTCCGCCGGCGCCGTAAGTGTTTTGCTGCCTGGGGGTAATCTGCTCATACAGGCAGGAGAGCAGGGCCTGGCTCTGATTCAGGAGGGCCAGGGACAGCTCGGCATTGCGCGACGCCCGGCGGGCGGCGCTCTGCTCCAGGGAATCGATGAGGGCGTAAAGCCGGGAAACGGCGGCCCCGTCCTCTTCCGGCAGCATGCCGGCGTACTCCGGAACGGTCGTTTTCTGCAGAATATTTTTCAGGTCCAGGCGCTCCGCGACGATCTGGCGCAAAAGCTGGTGGATGGAAAATTCCAGGCCGGCGACGGCGTCCGTATCGCGCTTCTGCAGGAGGACGTATTCTTCTTCCAGAAGCGAGTGTAACAGTTCCAGGGCCTTGAATTGACGGGTAAGATTCCCGAGGATGCGCGTAAGCATGGCGCCGCCTTTTGCAAAGGGTTCACATTCCGTTTATTCCCTGTCCGCCGGAGGCAGCCTTTTGATGGCGGTTTCCGGGTTCAGGGCCATTTCTCCCCGCTTCAGGGCGAAAAACAGAGGGGCAGAATTTTCCTCTTTTCCCGAAGCGGGACTCTGCGCCTGAATTTTTGCAAATTCCGTGCCCAGGGCAACCGGATCGCCGATTTGCAGATCCCCGGCCTCGACATTGCCGTAGTAGCTCAGCAGCCCGTCCCTGTGCTCCAGAACAAGGGTCTGGCAGCCTTCACGCCGGCCGGAAAAAACGACGGTCCCGTCCTGGACGGCCCGCACGGATTCCCCGGGGACTCCGTCCAGGGTGATGCCGGAATTCCAGCGCCGCCCCCCGCCCGGATCTTCCGTCCAGCCGAAGGGGCTGACCACCTTGCCGTCATAGGGCCAGAGGATTTCCGGAGGCTTAAGTCCCTGATAGCGTTCCCGGGCCGCTGTCTCCGGGGCGGCCTTTGCCTCCGCCGGACCATCCCGGCGTCCCAGGGAACTTGCCGGTTTGGGCTTGGCGGAAACCAGGGGGGTTCCCTGCCAGGTGCTGCCGCGAAGACCGGAGGCTCTTGCCACGGGGGCGGAAACCTTCCCGGCCTGTCGATCTTCCGGCCTTTCCGCCGCAAAGGACGGCCCCGCCGCTATTTCCGCCCGAATGGCGGCCCCCTTTGCCGAGGATCGCTCCAATTCCTCCAGATCCGCGCGGATCTCCGTCAAGGCCAGATCCAGGACATCCTCTTCCCCGGAGGAATTTTCCCCTCCCGTCAGAGGGGAATAGAGATCCTTTTCCGTCAGGGTCGTCTTTTCGGGAGTTCCCTGTCCCCGCGGCCTTCCCGCGGCGGCCGGGCGCATCAGCTCCTGGAGATTCCCGCGGGCCCCGGATGCGGTGGCGCGGGCCGTGCGGTCCAGTTGCTGGGAAAGCTGTCCGTAGAGCATGTCCGCAAGACCGATGCCCCCGGCGGAAGCCATTTTTTTGGCCAGTTCCACATCAAAGAGGGACTGATAGGTCTCCTCGTCCTTGCTGTGCAGATATCCTTCTTTGGGAACGGTCTTGCGCATCTGTTCCCAAAGTTTCTGGATGAAGATGGATTCAAAGCCTTCGCAGGCCTCGCGCAGTTTTTTCCGCTCTGTCCTCGTGTCGCCCAGACGATTGCGCAGGGCGTCCATTTCCAGTTTGCGCCGGACAAGGTCGTTCTGGTCCGCCCCCAACAGGGCAAGAGAGGCGTCCGTGGGCAGGGCGTCCATCCTAAATTACCTCCAGCTGGGCATGGAGAGCTCCCGCCGCCTTCATGGCCCGCAGGATGGAGATGAGGTCGCGCGGGGTGGCCCCCACGGCATTGAGGCCGTCCACCAGCTCCTGAAGGGTGGCGCCTTCCATGATGTTCAAACGGCGTTCCTCTTCCCTGCTGGCCAGATCCGTGCTGGGCGTGACCACGGTGCCGCCGCCGCTGAACATGCCCGGCTGCGAGACATCCAGGTTCTCCTGGACCATGACCTGCAAATTGCCGTGGGCCACAGCCACCCTGGTAATCCGGACGTCGCGGCCGAGGATGATGGTGCCCGTCTTTTCGTCCACCACCACTTTGGCCGCGCTGTCCGGAATGATTTCAATGTTTTCCAGCGAAGCCATCAGCGGGACGATGTTGCCTTTGAAGTCGCTGGGGATCGCCATGCGTATCGAGCCCACATCCTGGGCCACGGCGAAATTGCCGCCAAGGGCGGTGTTGATGCGTTCCACCACCTGGTTGGTGGTGGAAAAATCCGGCGCGTGCATGGACAGGGTCAGATGGTCCATGCTGTTGAATTCAAAAGGCACGGAGCGTTCCACAATCCCTCCGCCCGGAACCTGGGCCACCGTGGTGATGTTTTTCTGGGCCTGGGCCTGATTGCCCGTCAGCGTGAATCCGCCCACGGCCAAAGCCCCCTGGGCCAGGGCATAAATTTTGCCGTCCACGCCCTTGAGGGGGGTCTGGATCAGAACCCCGCCCAGCAGGCTGGTGCTGTCGCCCAAGGAGGAAACCGTAACATCCAGACGGGAACCGGGTTTGGCGGAAACCGGCATTCTGGCCGTGACCATGACCGAGGCCACGTTTTTGGGCTTCATCTGCTTCAGATCCACCTGCACGCCCATCTTTTCCAGCATGTTGACCATGGAGCGCATGGTAAAGGCGGCGTCCTTCTTGTCGCCGGTTCCCGAAAGTCCGACCACGAGGCCGTAGCCGACAAGCTGGTTGTCCCGCACCCCGCTGAAGGAGGCGATATCTTTGATGCGCACGGCAAAAGCGTCCCGGGCAAAGCCGATCAGCCCGAGGGTGAGGATGAGGAGGCCGGCGATCCAGGCCGCCCCTTTGTTCGCCGTTCGTGTTCCGCCTGCGGTTTTCATGTCTTCTCCTTCTCCGGATGCCAGCTGTCAGAAATCTGTCCGCGCCCTCACCATAGCAAAATACGCGCCAAGACCGGAAATCCCGGGGAAACCAGGAAACGCCGAGGGACGCTCGTGAAAAACGCGGGGAAAGTTTTGATGGGAAGGGGGGGATGCTCTCCGCCGGGGCCGGCCATCAGGACTGGTAGCGGCGGGGGTTCCTGCCTAAGGCGGTAAAGACCTCGTAGGGGATGGTGCCCCATTCCCCGGCGATGTCCCACATGGAAATCGCCCCGGGGCCTTCGCCGCCCAGAAGGTAGGCCGCGTCGCCGCGCGCCGCGCCGGGCACGCGGCCCACGTCCACCATGTGCATCTGCATGCAGAGATTCCCGATCCTCGGGCAGCGCTCTCCCCGGATGCACACCTGTCCCTTGCCGGAAAGCAGGCGGCTCAATCCGTCCGCGTACCCCGCGCCGACAACCGCGATGCGCATGTCTTTCCCGGCCGTGAAGATCCCTCCGTAACTGACGGACTGCCCCCGGGCCAGGTCATGTACCCCCAGTACCGGCGCGGCCGCCTCCATGACGGGAAGAAGCGCCCGGCCCAAATGTTCTCTGGCGGTGCCGGAGAACGGGTTGCCGCCATAAAGGGCGAAGCCGATCCGGGAGACCTGCGGCGGCAAAGATCCGAGATGGATATCCCGGGCGAGGTGGCAGGCCGAATTGGCGAGGGAAAGGGCAATATCCGGCCAAAAGGCGCGCATGGCCGCATAGGCCGCAAGGAAGCGCTCAGCCTGTCCGCTTACGGACTCATCCCGGGCGGGATTGTCCGCAAAGGCAAGGTGTGAAAGAAGCATTGCCGGGCGAAGATTGGCCAGCGAGCGCAGGGCTGTAATGCACTCTTGCATCTCGTGGGCGCGAAAGCCAAGGCGCGCCAAGCCCGTGTCAACCTTGATCGCCACCGGGAGAGGGTCCGGGCCGGACCAGGCGGCGCTGACCTGGGCGGCCTGCCCGGCTGAGGCGACCAGCGGGGTGATTCTGTGGGCGACAGCCGAGGCGGCATCCTCGGGACTTTGCGCGCCGAGCAGCGAGAGTACGGAGATCTCTTGTCCCGTATCCCCGAGGAACTTGCGCAGGATAACCCCCTCAGCCACGCCGCCCACGGCCAGATTCCGGCAGCCCGCGTCCAGAAGCGCGCGGGCAACCGCTTCCAGGCCGTGCCCGTAGGCGTCGCTCTTGATGACGCCCATGGGCTGGCAGTCCTTGGCCAGGGAGGAAAGAAAGAGCCAGTTGCGGCGCAGATTGCCCAGATTGATGCGGGTTACCGGCAACCCCGCCGGAAGATCCGGACGATGGGCGTCGGCGGAACCTGTCACGTCAGCGAATAGTGTCATGCTGTTTCCCGGACCTGCCGCTTGCAGGGGAAAAGGGTATACCCGTCCTTGTGGATGCCGGGTATGCTTTAACGCGCGGCACTGAGCCCGGCTTGGCCTGGATCCGTGGCCTGAAGCCTGCTGCCCCGTGAGCGATTACGCCATTTCCATTCGTTGGCAACAGAAACTATCTGAAAAAGGCGAGAACGGCCACCGGCAAGGCGGTCTGGGCGATGAAGCCGCCGGCCATCCAGCGGAGGATGTCGTGCTTCGCATTGGCGATTTCGGCGCGCAATTCGGTTTTGGTCGCCGGCAGACCTCTTTCCAGGTCCGCCTTGGCGGCAAGATCCTGCCGCCATTTTTCGTCGGCGCGTTCAAACACATGGGCGATGACGGCCTCTTCGACCAACGCCTTTTCAAGCTTTTTGGAATCGTCGAACAACAGCAGGGGGAATCTCTTTTTGAGGAATATAGCCGCGCCGGGCGCGAATGGCAAGACGCTCCCAGAATTCCTGCGGCCAGAAAAAATCAGCGTTTCCCTAATTACAGGCTCCCGGTGGGGGAATAGCGGGAGGCGTTGTCCAGGATCCCGGCGCTGTTGAGTTCGGCGGCGGCGGTTTTGCCGTAGGTGTCCCCGGGGTATTTTTGGGCGATCTCGGTGAGCTGGCGGCGCCAGGCTTCCTCGTCGCCCTGGCGTTTATAGATGCGGGCCATGCGGTAGAGTACGCCCGCGCGGGCGGGATTGTCCTCGGCCAGGAAGGAGAGATATTGCTGGGCGAACTCCAGGGCTTCGCGCAGGCGGCCGGCGGTTTCGGTCACATCCATGAGGGAGCCGGTTTGGGCCTGAATCTTGCCGTAATCCGCCGTGGCCGCGTCCTTTTCCGCTTCGGCCAGAAGGCGGCTCAAGGCTTCCTTGCCCAGGAGGTAGGCGCGCTCCAGTTCCTGGTCGCGCTCGGCGGCGCGGGCCAGGAAAAAGGCGGCCAGGGCCTGTTCGTGCGCAGAGAGCAGGCCGGACTCATAGAGTTTTTTCCAGAGCGGTCCGGCAACGGCGGGCTCGTCCAGATTTTCGGCGGCCAGGGCCAGGGCGAAATCCAGGGAGCGCCGGGCGTCGGGGGTGAGTTCCCATAAGGCAATCTGCCGCGCCACCTGGCGGATGGCGTCCCACTGTTCGTAATTCAGGTAAATGCCGAGAACCAGGCTCAGGGCCATTTCCGAATATTCCGGCACCTTGTGCCCCAGAAAGAAGGGCTCCACAGCCGCCAGGGCGTCATCGGGACGATTGCTGTCCCTGTAGCTCACGGCCAGGGCGATGCGGCTTTCCGGCGGCATCTCGGCCTGCTGATCCCGGACAAAGGGATAGCGTTCCCAGATTTCCCGCATGCGGCCGTAGCGATTGTCCAGGACGCTCTCGGTGGAAAGCACGGCAAAGGTCTGCATGCCCACCTCTTTTATCTTGGGCGCCAGCTCGTCGCCGGGATACTTTTTGAGGAAATCGGCGCAGGTTTCCAGGGCGTTGAGATAGTCCTTTTTCCAGAGATACCACATGGCCAGCTTGAGTTCGGCCAGGGGCGCCAGGGCGCTGTCCGCGTGCTTTTCGGCGATGGTGCGGTAGACATCGACGGGAGCCATGGTGAAGCGGCGGTCAAAAACAGGGAACATGTCCCGGAGAGACGGGACGTCATTGATGCCTTCCTCGGCAAGGCGCATCATGGACACCAGGGCGCCGTCCTTGCCTGGAAAACGCTGGATGGATTCTTCGTAGAGCTCACGGGCCGCGCCCGTTTCTCCCATCAGGCCGTAAATATCGCCGATGCGGGTAAGGATGACATCCGCCTCTTCGCCGCCGGGCTCGATATTGACATAGGTCCAGTAGTGCTTGAGGGCGGTATCCAGCTTGTTCAGGCGAAAGGCCACGTCGCCCATCATGTTCAGGAAGGGCGGGTAGTCAAGGTAAAAACGCTGCCAGCGGAGCTCGATGTATTCCACGACATCAAAGGATTCCTGATAATAGCCCATGCGGTAAAAGGAGCGGGCCAGACCCAGGGCGGCTTCCCGGGCATACCGGCTGTTGGGGTAATGCTGGAGCACATACTGGAATTCATCCGCCGCCTTGGGCAGTTCATCGCGGTTGAAGAAATAATCGCCCCAGTAATAGTAGGTCAGGGGGACATTTTCATTCTCGGGAAACTGGCGGCGGAGCATGTTGAACTGGGCCCTGGCCTCCGGAATGTTGTTCAGCTTCAGGTTCATGTACCCGAGCCGGAGCAGGGTTCCGGCGTTCCGGTGGGACTGCCGGTTGAAACTGATGGCCTGATTGGCCGCGTCGCTGATGAGGCGGTAATTTTCCGCCAGCTTGTCCTGATTCAGGGCGAAGAGGGCCTCTTCCCGAATGTGCAGGACCTCTTCCCGCTGATCCGGAGTCAGATCGGTCTGCCCCAGGAGTTTTTCCCCCTTTGCCAGGGCCGCGGCAAAGTTGCCGGCATCCATGTCCTTGCGGATTTCCGGCAGGGCCTGGGCGGGGTCCAGGGGAGGCTCCACCGGGTTGCCCTGTTCATCTTCATAGACAACGGCCTGCTCCTGCGCTTCCCCGCCCCGGCTTTCCGCAGCGGCGGGAGGGGTTTTCCCTTCTCCGGGGTGAGATTCCCCTCCGGCTGGCTCCGCGGGGGCAGCCTCTTCCGCCGGCTTTTTGCCGGCGGGGGCTTCCCCCGGACCGCCCAGGTTGATGATCCCGTCATGAACGGGACCGGCGCCGGCGGCGGGTTGAACCCCGGCTGTAAGCGCGGAGGAGGCGGCGGCCGGAGGCGCGGCCGGGGATGGGGTCGAGGGCGCGGCCTGGGGCGTGGAGGCCGGAGAGAGGGGCCGCAGGACGCCTGACTCTCCCGGCGCGGCGATATGTTCCCGGCCGAGAGGGGAAACCGTGTCCGGCCGGGGCGGGGGAGAGGCGTCGCCCGGGGTGGCGGCTGGCGCGGAGGCCGTTTCCGGCGGGACGGGAGCGAGGTTCGGCAGGGGCGCCGCGCGCGGATCCGTTTCCCGCCGGGAATCCAGGAAGGGTCTGCGTTCGGAGGCGTTGGCTGCCAAAGGTCCGGGCGGATCGCTTTCCGGGGCAAGGGACGGCCTTGTCTCCAAAGTCGGACCCTGGGTTTGCGCCGCCGCGGAGATTGTAGTCCGGCCTGCTGCCGGGGCGGGCGCCGCGGCTGCCGCCTGGGGGGCTTGCCTTGCCTCCGGGATTGCCCCCTGGTCCGTTGCCGGAACGGGCGCCGCGGCTGCCGCGGGGGGGGCTTGCAGCGCCGTTGGAACGGACGGGGGATCGGGCGGGGTTACGGGTTGCGCTGAGGGCAAAGGGCTGTCCGGCCCGGGGCTGCCCGCGGCGGTGGCGTTGCGGGCAACGGAAGGATCCGCGCCCATTTCCCGCATGACCCTGGGAGGGACGGCATTGGCGGCCCCGGCGGGGTCCACCTGGAGGGCGGCGTCAGCGGCATTGGCTGGTTCCAGGGGCTGCAACCCGACATCAGGGGGGATTTCCGTCACCGGAGAGGGGCCGGGGGGCTTCCAGCGCGCTCCCAGCGCGTTGGGGAAAAAATCGACGGCCAGTTCCGTGGGGGTCCGGGAGGCTACCATAAACCCGAATTCCGGGGTTTTCGTCGTCAGGACCAGGGAACGTCCCAGTTGGCGGGTGCCGAGAAAAATTTTCGCCTCCGGCGGGGCGGTCTGCCTTTCCAGACCGGACGGCACCTGGGTGAAGGGAATGAGCACGCCGTGCAGGTCAATGCGCGCCACGGGTCCTGCTATGCCTTCAGGGGAATCCATGGCGATGGTCACGCGCTCTCTGTCCGGCAGACCCTCCCAGCGCAGGACGGCCGCGAGGCCCGGCGCGGGAACGAGCAGGCCCGGAAGAAGGGCCGCGCAAAGAATCCGGAGCAATCCGGCAAGGAGGTGACGCATGGCGCTCCCATAATGCAATTTTCATACTAGAGCAAATCAGCAGGGAAAAGAGATCCTTCGCTCTGCGGGGTTTGGGGCGGAGCCCAGGCGCGTTCCCGAGGAAAATCCTATTCCATATTCCGTTTTTTCAGTTTTTCAATCAGGGTGGTCCGCTTGATGCCTAGGATCTCCGCGGCCTGATTTTTCACGCCATCGGCCAGGGTCAGGGCTTCGGTCAACAGACGCTCTTCGGCAGTATCCAGAAATTCCTTGAGGCCGAGATTTTTCTCCCGCAAATCCGCCACAGTGGGCCAGACGAATCCGCTTGGCGCGGCCGGGGCACTTAAGGGGGAGGGCAGGGCGGCAATGTCGCCCACCTGGTTCAGAATCTTGGCCGGCAGATCCTCCAGGCCGATGGTGCTGTCATCGCAAAGAATGGACAGACGTTCGGCCAGATTTTCCAGTTCGCGCACATTGCCCGGCCAGAGGTAGGCCTGCAGAGCCTTTGCCGCTTCCTCGCCCAGCTGCAGGACGGGCCGCTTCTTGAGGGCGCAAAAGTGCCGCAGGAAATGCCGGACCAGCAGGAGGACATCCCCTTCCCGCTCCCGCAGGGGAGGCAGATGCAGGGGAATGACGTTGAGGCGGTAAAAGAGGTCTTCCCGAAAGCGGCCGGCGGCGACTTCCTCTTCCAGGTCGCGGTTGGTGGCGGCGACAATGCGCACGTTGACCTTGCGCGCGCTTGTTCCTCCCACCCTCTCGATCTCCCGTTCCTGTAGCACCCGCAAAATCTTGACCTGAAGGGCAATGTCCATCTCGCCGATTTCATCCAGAAACACCGTTCCGGTGTCGGCCAGTTCAAAACGGCCGGGGCGCGTATGGATGGCGTGGGTAAAGGCCCCTTTTTCATGTCCGAAAAGTTCGGATTCCAGCAGCTCCTTGGGGATGGCTCCACAGTTGATGGGCACAAATGGTCTGTCCCGGCGCGGACTTTTCTGATGCAGGGCGCGGACCAGCAATTCCTTGCCCGTGCCCGATTCTCCCGTGACCAGAACCGTGCTGTCCGTGGGCGCGACCTTGTCCAGAGTGCGGAAAACTTCTCTGAGGGATGTTCCCTGGCCAATGATGCCGATATCGGAATTCATGCGCGTCCTCCGGCGCCGCGGGGCGGCGCCTGGTCATCCCCCGCCCGGCGCGGGAAACCTCTTTTGCCAACTGTCAATTATATGACAAAAAGTCAAGGGGCCGGGCGGAATTTTCCGGATGCCCGCGGCAGGGCCGGGGTTGCGAAAAAAAGAGGGAAAACAGCGAGGATGAATCAAAAAAACTTTCTTCTTCCGGAAAAACAGGGTATAAAGAAATGGGCAGGCATGTTCCTTGAGGCAGACCGGGTGGCGGTTTGCTGCGAACATGTCGTCTGTGTATGCGCACTGCCAAGAAAAGGAGAGTACCATGCAACCGCTCAGCATCAAGAAAGTTCTTTGCGCTGTTGATTTCTCTCAACAAAGCGAGCTGGTGGCGCAACAGGCCGTCGCCATCGCCAAGTCCTTCTCCGCGGCTGTGGAATTTCTCCATATCTCTCCTGTCATGAGCGACAGCGGGGGACACCATGAGGTGGACCCCCAGAAAGTCCGCTCTCTGGAACAAGAGATCTTTGAGAGCTCTTCCGGGGCGATGGATCGCTTTGTACAAACGCACGCGGCCGGGATAGAGGCGACGGGAAAGGTGCTGCTGGGCTACCCGGCGGAGTTGATTTTGCAGCGGGCCAAAGAAATCGGGGCGGACTTCATCGTCATCGGCACCCACGGGCGAAAGGGCGTGGAACATCTGTTCTTTGGATCCGTGGCGGAAAAAGTGGTTCGGGCGGCAACCGTTCCCGTGCTGGTTTCGCGCGGATAGCCCCGATTCCGGCATCCTGACCTGATACCAATTTGCTTTCAATAGAAAGCTAATTGGTATGGCGGAGGCGAAGCCGCTTGGGATGAGATTGCGGCCTTTGGCGGCCGGGGGTTCCGCCCCCCCGCCGGGGGAATGATTCCCCCGGCGGGGGGGAGTTTGCGGGGGCTTTGCCCCCGCAAAGGGTCAGGGCAGGGACAATTCCCTGCCGGTGAGCAGGGCATAGGCTTCACGGTATTTCCGCCCGGTTTCCGCAATGACCTCTGGCGGCAGGGAGGGGGGAGGAGGGGTCTTGTCCCAGGGTTGCCGCTCCAGCCAGTCGCGCAGGAACTGCTTGTCGAAGCTGGGCTGGGGGCGGCCCGGGGCATAGCCCGCGCTGGGCCAGAAACGGGACGAGTCCGGGGTCAGCACCTCGTCAATGAGCAGGAGTTCCCCGTTCCACAGCCCGAATTCAAACTTGGTGTCCGCGATGATCATGCCCTTGCGCAGGGCCTCTTCCCTGGCCCGCCGGAAAATTTCCAGAGACACGCGCTCCAGTTCCAGGAAGGTCTTCTCCCCCACCAGGCAGATGCCTTCCTCCGCCGTGATGTTCCTGTCGTGTTCGCCGATCTCCGCCTTGGTGGACGGGGTGAACAGAGGCGGATCCAGACGCTGGGATTCCAGAAGCCCCGCTGGAAGCGCGAGGCCGCACACCCGGCCCGCGGCCTGATACTCTTTCCAGGCCGATCCCGAAAGATAGCCGCGGACAATGCACTCCACCGGCAGGGGTTTGGCCTTCCTGACGATGACGCTTCGCCCTTCCAGCAGGGACCGGTAGGCGCACAGACCCGGGGGAAAGGCGTCCGCCTCGTGTTCCAGAAGATGGTTCCCGATCAGCCCGGCAAAACGCTCCAGCCAATAGAGGGTAATCTGGTTGAGGATCACCCCTTTATAGGGAACAGGCTCCCGCATGATGACGTCAAAGGCCGACATGCGGTCCGTGGTGACCAGAAGCAGGGTATCCGGGGACAGGGCATAGATATCCCGCACCTTGCCCCTTGAGACAAGGGGATATTCGGCAATGGCGGTTTGGGTGACAATCTGCATGGCGTGTTCCTGTGGAAAGTTTTGGGCGCGTCCGCGCTGCGGCAGGGAGCCGTCCGCCGAAAAAGGGTACCATGATCGGCCCGGACTTGGCAAAGAACATTTTCCGGTCAACTGCCCGGATAAACACGATAAACAAATCAGGGCCAGAGGGTTTGCTCCCGGCCGGAATCCTGTCCGGCGGCGTGACAAGCCGCGCCGTATGCAGTACAAAATGTTTCCGGGCCTTTCAGGCGGGAAGGGCGCGGCAGCCCTCTGCGCGCAAGCGTTGTCCGGAAATGGAGGAAAGGCCGCCGCGACCGGTCCCAAAACGGGGAAGCGCATCGCCGTGAACAAGTACGAGCAACTGCTCAACGCCATTCTTGACGCCTCGCTGGACGGCCTGATCGCCTTGTCGGAATCGGCGGAAAAACCCTATGCCACCTCCGCCTATTCCCTGTTGTTTCCGGGCTGGGAAAAATTGCGCTACAACGAACCCCTTGACCTCGTCCGGGAGCATTACGCGAAATACGTCGTCGACCTTGACGACCTCATTGGCCTCATTGCCGAAGTCCGCCGGACGCGGGAACTCCGCGAGGGGAAAATACGCCTGCTTGACGGGCGCGTCCTGCAGGTGATCGGCAAGGTCATCAAGACCGCTGGCGGCGGCGAAACAGAGGTCTGGACCCACCGGGACATCACTGAGCAATGCCGGCAGGACGAGCAGCTGCAGTTGCGTCTCCGGATCATCACGGCGATTCTCGACGCCTCCAACGATGCCGTTTTCACGATTGTTGAAGGACTGAAAGAGCCTTTGAGCAACGCCAGGTATTCTTCCATCTTTCCGGACTGGAAAGAATTTCTGCGCTTCGGTCAGCCTCTCAAGGAAGTGGCGGACTACTTTTCCCGGTATCTTGTGGACTGGGAGAAACACATCGATGTGGTGGCCAAAGTCCGGCGGACCAGAGGACATCATCAGACGGTCTTTCACCACAGGGACGGCCGGGTTATCCAAATGTCCGGCAAGATGGTCGATGCCCCGTTCATCCGCAACGGGGATCTGGAAATTTACACCCTCAGGGACATCACCGAAGACATCCGCCGCGGACAAAAAATCCAGGCCATGCAACTGACGGTGGATAATCTGTCCGCGCCGGTTATCTGGTCCGACCTCAGGGGGAAAATCACCTACGTCAATCAAGCGGCCTGCGCGGCCCTCGGTTATGACCGGCCTGCGGAGGTTACCGGAAAGACCCTCTGGCGCTTTTACACGGCGCAGCAATCCGGCGACGGCTCTTTCAGGACCTGGAGCGAGACGCTTACAGCATTGCGCAGGGAGTCGCACCTCAAATTCGATTCTTTGACCCTTGCCAGGAAAGACGGCACAGAGTTGCCTTGTACGGTTCTGATTGACTATCTCTCTCAGGGCGAGGAGCCTTTTCTGGCCGTGTGCTTTCATGATTTGTCCGAACAGGTCCAGCGCGTGAAGGCGGAACAGGCCACAGCGGCGAAATCGGAATTTCTTGCCCACATGAGTCACGAAATCCGCACGCCCCTCAACGGCATCATCGGAATCAGCCGCCTTCTGCTCGGCACATATCTGGACGACAAACAGCGGGAATACGCCGAGCTGCTGCACACCTCCGGCAGCCATTTATTGTCGATTGTCAATGATATTCTTGATTTCTCTAAAATCGAATCCGGCCGTCTGGACATCGTTTCTTCCCCCTATGAAACGGCCTCCCTCCTGCACGATACGCTGACCATCATCCGCGCGAGGCTGGCGGAAACGCCCCTTGAGCTGATCCTGGACATCTCGCCCGCGCTTCCCGGCGCCATGATCGGCGATGCGGGACGCATCAGGCAAATCCTGCTCAACCTGCTCAGCAATGCCGTAAAGTACACGAAAAAGGGATTTGTCAAATTATCCGTCTCCATGGAGGCCTTGTCCGCCGATCAGGCGCGGCTGACCCTCATTGTGGAGGACAGCGGAAGCGGGATCAAAGAAGAAAACATGCCGAAGCTGTTCGAAAAATTTTCGCGTCTCGACGAGAAGCTCCACCTTGATATCGAAGGCACCGGCCTTGGGCTGATCATCAGCCGCAATCTGTGCCGGGCCATGGGCGGCGAGATCACGGCCCGAAGCGAGTACGGCAGGGGTTCCGTTTTTGTCGCCACCCTGACGCAAACCGTAGCCGACTGGAAGCCGATCGGCGACCTGGCCGCCGTCTCCGTGTCGGGCGGAGCGGAGCGGAGCGCCACCTTCACCGCGCCGGAAGCCGAGGTCCTGGTCGCGGACGATTTTCGCAGCAATCTGGTGGTGGCCGAAAACCTGCTCGCTCCCTACGGGATGCGCGTGACCACCTGCATGAACGGCCGCGAGGCACTGAAACTGGCGCGGGAACGCTCCTTTGACCTCATCCTGATGGATCACATGATGCCGGAAATGGACGGCCTGGAGGCGACCCGGGCCATCAGGGCCTGCCGCCGGGAGATGCCTGTCATCGCCGTGACGGCCAATGCCGTGAGCGGCATGAGCGAGATGTTTCTGGAGAACGGCTTTAACGACTTTCTTGCCAAGCCCATAGAGACGGCCAAGCTGGACGCCGTCCTGAAAAAATGGATTCCCCCGGAAAAACAGCTGGCGGCGGACAGGGTTGCGCCCAATGGCGGAACCGCGGCCTCGAATTTTCTCCAGGGCATGGTCAAAGGTCTTGACGTCGAAAAGGGGGTTCGAAACGCCGGCGGCCGCGAATCGGTGTATGCCGACGTCCTTTCCATTTTCTGTCAGGATTGCGAGTACCAGATCCGGCAGTTGCGGACGGCTCAGGACGGCGGCGTTTCCCCCGCCTATGTCGCTGCCGCTCATACCCTGAAAGGTTCCCTGAGGACAATCGGCGCGGAACAGCTCGCCTTTTCCGCCATGCTGCTGGAACATGCCGCCGCAAAGGGAGAGGTCGGTTTTTTGCAGGAGAAAACGCCCTTGTTTCTGGAGGAATTGCGGGCCTTGATCCGCTCCTTCGAGCATGTCCTGCCGGGCCTGCAGGTTGGGGACGGCGGCCTGAACGGCGGGGATTTCCCGACGATCGACGCCTTGCCCCCGAAACTTGATCTTTTGCGGCAAGCCCTGAACCCCCTGGATATCCGGACCGTAAACGATGTGCTGGCGGAATATCAGGACATGAAGCTCACCCCGGGGCAGCGGAAACTGGTCAGGGACATAGATATGCTGGTCATGGCCTCCGAATTTGAAAAGGCGGTTGAAAAGATCGATGAATTTTTGCCGCCGCGGGGTCCGCAGCCGCCCTCCGCGCCGGGAAAGAGGTAACAGGTTTCAATCCAGGCTCATCCTGGCCGGGCGTCCGGCGTGGGGATTTCCACCATCCGGATGCGGCTCCAGCCCCGCCGGGAGAAGCGCAGGACGGCTCCTCCGGCCAGAAGGGCCACATAAAGGGTGAAAACTCCCCATAGGCTGTAGATCGTGTCCAGATTCAGAAATTTCAGGGCGGTTATGGGCAGGAAAAGCAGGAGGAACGCCCCCGCTCCCAGGAGCAGGAAGACGCCCAGGGTGTCTCCCGCGCCCTTGAGCGCTCCGAAATAGATGATATTGGCCGAGTCCACGAGGGAATAGAGGGCAATGCAGTACAGAAAAACCTCCCCGCACTCGAGGACAGGGGCGAAGGCCGCGGCATCCATGCCTTCAGGGCGGAAAAGGTTCAGGATCTCCGGGGCGAAAAGGGCCACGGCCGCGCTCAGGGGCAGCATGTAGGCGGCGGCCAGATGCAGGGCGTTGCCCACCACCCGTTCCGCCCCGGCGGTGTCGCGCCGTCCCATGGCCTGTCCTACCAGCGTGGCCACGGCCATGTTCAGGCCCATGGCCGGCATGAAAATCAAGGAATTGACGGAGAAGGCGATATTGCTGGCCGCCAGGGGGATGGCGCCGAAGGCTCCGATCTCCATGGCGAACCAGGTGACGCCGATGAGTTCCAGGCAGAAATTGCAGCCGCTGGGCACCCCGAAGCGCAGCAGCCGGCGGAACATATCCCCTTCAAAGCGCCAGCCGCGCAGGACCTGAAAGAGGGCGTCATTGGCCCGCGTGAAAACGAGCGGAACGAGGATGCAGCATTCCACCGCCCAGCCCGCCACCGTGGCCAGGGCCGCTCCTGTCACGCCCATGGCGGGCAGGCCGAATCCTCCGAAGATGAAAAGGTAGTCCAGAGGGATATTGACCAGAGCGGCGGCCATGTTGGCGATCATCACCGGGCGGGTCTGCCCGCGCCCGGAGAAAAAACCTCCCAGAGCGGCTCCCAGCAGAGAAAAGGCCGAGCCCGGAACCGTCACGCGGAAATAGGCCGTCTCCAGCTCCTGAATATGGGCCTCATGCCCCATGAAGGCAAAAAGCGGCCGGGCAAGCCACCAGGAGGCGAGGAGCAGCAATCCCCCCAGCAGGGAACACCAGATCCCCTGCCACACAGCCGGGCCGATGCGCCGCGGGGCCCCGGCCCCCATGTACTGGGCGGTCAGCACGGCGGTGTATCCGGTCAGACCGCTGAGGGTGAACAGGATGGTCAGGCTCGCCAGCGAGGCGGGCATGGCCGCGGCAACGGCATCCACGGAATGGTGGGATAAAAAATATCGATCCGTGAACTGCATCACGGTGGAAGAGGCCAGGCCCGCCGCCAAGGGGAGGCCCACCGTCAGAATCGCGCCATAGCCCTGAGGCCCCGCCCAGCGGCGTCGGAGGGCGGAGACAAGTCCCATGAAATTTCTCCTCTCCTTCTTTTTTACGGAAAAGCGGGGGGAAAGGCAACGCGGCGCTTCCCGCGCAAGGCTGACGCCGGATCTTTCAGCCATTGAGACTTTTCGGAGGCTGTGCTACCTTCCCGCCGTCCTTCTCACGCCAAGCCCTGAAAATCGCCATGTCCGATTTCGCCCACCTGCACTGCCACACGGAATACAGCCTGCTGGACGGGGCCATCCGCATCAACGAGCTGTGCGCCAGGGCCAAGGATTTCGGCCTGCCCGCCGTTGCCGTCACCGACCACGGCAACATGCACGGCGCCCTCGCCCTGTACCTGACGGCCCGGAAATACGGCCTGCGGCCGATCATCGGCTGCGAGGTCTACGTCTGCCATGACCATACGGACAGGACATCGGAGCGGGCCAGGGAGCGTTTCCATCTGATCCTGCTGGCCCGGAACGCGGCAGGCTACCACAATCTGGTCAAGCTGGTCTCCCACGGGGCGCTGCATGGTTTCTACATGCGGCCGCGCGTGGACAAGACCTTGCTGCGGCAATATTCAGAGGGCCTTATCGCTCTGTCCGCCTGCATCGCCGGAGAAATTCCCCGCGCCTACGCCACGGGCGGCATGCAGGCGGCCCTGGCGGCGGCCCGGGAATACGCGGACATCTATCCCGGCCGGTTCTTTCTGGAGGTGCAGCCTCTTGATCTCCCGGCCCAGAAAACCGCCAATGAGGCCCTGGCGGAGATCGGCAGGACCCTGAATCTCCCCCTGGCGGCCACCAACGATTGCCACTATCTCAATGCCGGGGACGCCGAGGCCCATGACATCCTGCTCTGCATCCAGACCCAGGCCAAAGTGACGGACGAAAAACGCTACCGCTTCGCCACCCGGGATCTGTATTATAAAAGCCCGGAGGAGATGGAAGCCGCTTTCGCCCATCTGCCCGAAGCCATCCGGAACGTGGGCGCAATCGTCGAGATGTGTGAGGATTACGGCTTTGACTTCAAGACCTATCATTTTCCCCGCTACGATTTACCCGCGGGCGTGACCCTGGAGGAGAAAATCCGCTCTCTGGCCAGGGAAGGCCTGGCCCGCCGCCTGGAAAAGCTCCCCTATCCCGTGGATCGCCGGATCTATGAAAACCGCCTGGAAGAAGAACTGGACGTCATCTGCGGCATGGGTTTTTCCGGCTATTTTCTCATTGTCCAGGATTTTATCAACTGGGCCAAAGACAACGGCATTCCAGTGGGGCCGGGCCGGGGATCGGCGGCCGGCTCCCTGACGGCCTTTGCCCTGCGGATCACCAACCTGGATCCCCTGCCCTATAATTTGCTCTTTGAACGCTTTCTGAACAGCGAACGCATCAGCATGCCCGACATTGACGTGGATTTCTGCGAAGAAAAGCGTCAACGGGTCATCGAATATGTGGGGCAAAAATACGGGACGGATTCCGTGGCCCAGATCACCACCTTCGGCAAGATGCTGGCCAAAGGCGTGGTGCGCGACGTGGGACGGGCGCTCGGCATGACCTTCCAGGAAACGGACCGCATTGCCAAGCTGATCCCGGCGGATCTCAAGATGACCCTGACAAAGGCCCTGGCCCGGGAGCCGGACCTGATGGCCCTGTACCAGGGCGATCCCGCCATCAAACGCCTTCTGGACACGGCCATGCGCCTGGAGGGGCTCTGCCGCCACGCCTCCGTCCACGCCGCCGGGCTGGTCATCTCCGACAAGCCCATGAACGAATACCTGCCCCTGTACCGGGGCAAACGCGCGGAAGACGTCGTCACCCAGTTCGACATGAAGATGGTGGAAAAAGTCGGTCTGGTGAAATTCGATTTTCTGGGCCTGCGCACCATGACGGTCCTGGACAACGCCCTCAAAAATATCGCCTCCCGGGGCGGGACGCCGCCGGATCTGGACGCCCTTCCCCTGGATGACGCCGCCACCTATAAACTCTATGCCGACGGCGACACCGACGGCATCTTCCAGGTGGAAAGCGCGGGCATGCGCCAGTATCTGCGCCAGTTGCGGCCCACCGTCTTCGAGGACCTCATCGCCATGCTGGCCCTTTACCGGCCCGGCCCTCTCAAGGCCGACATGGTCACGGAATTTATCCAGCGCAAGCATGGCCGCCTCAAGATCAGCTATCCCCTGGAGGACCTTGAACCCTGCCTCAAAGACACTTACGGCATCATCGTCTATCAGGAACAGGTCATGCAGATTGCCCAGATTGTGGCCGGCTACAGTCTGGGCGAGGCGGACCTCCTGCGCCGGGCCATGGGCAAGAAAGACCCCGAGGCCATGGGGGCGGAGCGGTCCAAATTCGTCGCGGGCGCCCTGGCCAAAGGCGTGGACCAGGGCACGGCCGACGAGATCTTCGATCTGATGGAAAAATTCGCCGAATACGGCTTCAACAAGTCCCACTCCGCCGCCTATGCCCTTATCTCCTACCATACCGCCTATCTCAAGGCGCATTATCCCACGGAATACATGGCCGCTTTGCTGTCCTCGGAAATGGACGACAGCGACAAGCTCCTCAAATATGCGGCCGCCTGCCGGGATATGAACATCCGTATCCTGCCGCCGGATGTGCAGACAGGCCGGAAGGACTTTGCCGTTCAGGACGGGTGCATCGTCTTCGGTTTCGGCGGCATCAAAAACGTGGGGTTGGAGGCCATCAGGGAGATCGAGGCCGCGCGGGAAACAGGCGGCCCCTTTGCCTCCCTCCTGGATCTGTGCTCCCGCGTCGCCCTGCGCAAGGTGAGCAAGAGGGTTCTGGAAAGCCTGATCAAGGCCGGGGCCTGCGACTCCTTCGGCGTCAGCCGGGCCGGACTGCTGACCTCTCTGGAAACCGTGCTGGCCCAGGCCCAGAAGAAAAGCCGGGAAAAGGAATCCGCCCAGGTCTCTCTCTTCTCCCTGGCCCCGGGAAAAGAGACCCCTGCCCGGCCCGGCATCGGCCTGGACTGCCCGGAGGAGTCCCTGCCCGAATGGCCCGCCGAAATCTTCGCCCGACAGGAAAAAGAGGCCCTGGGCTTCTTTTTTACCAGCCATCCCCTGCTGCCCTTCCGCCAGGAAATGGGCCGCCTGCGCCTCACATCTCTGGAGGACTGCCGCGATCTGCCCCCGGAAACCCCCTTCCGCTGCGGGGTTCTGGTCACGCGGGTCAAGGAGTTTTTCAACAAACAAAAAAACCGCTGGGGCCTCATCCAGGTGGAGGATCTGACCGCCCGGGGGACCTGCTTCTGCTTTGCCGAACTCTATGCGCAGCAACGGGAGCGCTTTGTCCCGGATCTTCCCCTCTATCTGGAAGGCCGCATCAGCCGCCGCCGCGATGAGGAGAGCGACGACTCCCCGGAAGGGGAGGATGCCCCGCCCCGGGAAATCCTCTTCACCTGCGAGAAGGTCCTGCCCCTGGCAGAGGCCGCCGCCGCCAGCGACGAGCCGTATTGCCTCACCATCGTTCCCGCCGGGAATATGGCGGAACGCCTGGAACAACTGAAACATGTGCTGCATAAGCACAAGGGCCGGACGCCCGTGCATGTCCTCCTGAAACTGGAGAACACCTGGTGCCGCCTGGAATTGGGCGAACCCCGCGGGATCGTCGTCGGGCCGCCCTTGTATGCCGATCTCTCCGCCTGGGCCGCGGGGACACCCTGACAGGGAAACACACAGGCTTTCCCCTTGCGGGGCTTTGCCCCCGCAAACTCCCCCGGAAAAGCCCTGTCTTTTTGTGGAAAAGTTCCGGGAAATGGGATAAATTGTGTCTGTTTTGCCTCTCAATACCTTTTCTCAATAAAGGCGTCCAACCTATGTCCAAACTGATCGATGCGATTTTGGGGATATTTTCCAGCGACCTTGCCATTGATCTCGGTACGGCCAACACCTGCGTCTACGTCAAGGGACAGGGAATTGTTCTGCGCGAGCCCTCGGTGGTGGCGGTGAAGAAGGACGCCCGCGCCAACCGGGTGCTGGCGGTGGGGCATGACGCCAAGCGTATGCTGGGCAGGACTCCCGGCAATATTGAAGCCATCCGGCCCATGAAGGACGGCGTGATTGCCGATTTTGAAATCACCGAGGCCATGTTGCGCCATTTCATTTCCAAAGTGCACAATTCACGCCGTCTGGTGCGGCCGCGGATCATGATCTGCGTGCCCACGGGCATTACCCAGGTGGAAAAACGGGCGGTGAAGGAATCCGCCCAGAGCGCCGGCGCCAGAGAGGTCTATCTCATCGAGGAACCCATGGCGGCGGCCATCGGGGCCAATCTGCCCATTCAGGAGCCCACTTCCAACATGGTGGTGGATATCGGCGGCGGCACCACGGAAGTGGCGGTCATCTCCCTTTCGGGCATTGTCTATTCCCGTTCCGTGCGCGTGGGCGGGGACAAGATGGACGAAGCCATCATGACCCACGTCAAACGCAAGTACAATATGCTCATTGGGGAATCCTCGGCGGAGGCCATCAAGATCCAGATCGCCTCCGCCTATCCTCTGGACCCGGAACGGGAGATGGAAGTCAAGGGCCGGGATCTGGTCACGGGCATCCCCCAAAATATTCTCATCACCTCCGAAGAAGTGCGCAAGGCCATTTCCGAGCAGGTGGACGCCATTGTTCTGGCCGTGCGCATCGCCCTTGAGCAGACTCCGCCGGAACTCGCGGCCGACATTGTGGATCGCGGCATTGTCCTGACAGGCGGAGGGGCCTTGCTCAAGGGCCTGGATCAGCTCCTGCGGGAGGAAACCTCTCTGCCCATCACCGTGGTGGAGGATCCCCTCTCCACGGTGGTCCTCGGCACGGGAAAGGCCCTGGACAATATCCATATCCTCAAGGAGGTCTGCGTAGATTAAGGCTCCTTCCCCCAACCGTCTTATCGGACTGCTGCTCCTTGTCCTTTTCTGCTATCTGGGCCTTTTCGCCTGGAATATGCGCACCGGCTATCTGGATACCATCACCGAGCGTTCCGGACTTGAGATCGTGGAGCATGTTCTTTCCCCCCTGACCTGGATCCAGGACGGCATCGCCTCCGTCTGGCAGCGGTATTTCGCCCTGGTGGACGTTGCGGAGGAGAATGTCCGCCTGCGTCGTGAATTGCTTCGGGCGGAAGCCGCAGCTGTCCTGGCCGCCGAGGAGCGGGCGGAGATCCGGCGGTTGCGGGATCTCCTGCAGATCAAGGATCTGGAGGAACGGCCCGGCTTCGGGGCCAGGGTGATTGCCATGCGCTTCGGCCCTCAATCCGCGCTCAAGACTCTGACGGTGAACAAAGGATTCGCGGACGGCGCCATCGCCGGAACGCCGGTGGTTTCTCATTCCGGCGTGGTGGGCCGGGTCCTGCGCGCCGCCCCCGGCGCGGCCACCGTGCTCCTGCTGACGGATCCGGGTTTTCGTCTGGCGGTCATCAGCCAGAAAAGCCGGACCCCGGGCATTGTTATGGGAACGCCTCTGGGGCTGCACCAGCTGGAAGTCGCCTATGTTCCCCAGACAGCCAGTCTGGAGGAGGGGGAACTCCTTGTCACGGCCGGGGTGGACGGGGTTTTCCCCAAGGGCATCCCTGTAGGCGTCGTCACCAGGATTGCCCCGGGGGCGGAAAGCATGTTCCCCACGGTGCAGGCCAGGCCGGTGGCGGATCTGGACAGACTGGAAGAGGTGATACTGCTCTTGCGGCAGGGGGACGGACCGCCCCTGATCCGGCGGGATCCGCCCGGGTAAAAGGCGAACGTTCATCCGGCTTCGTACCAGCCCGGCCGGCGTCAGTCAGCCGGCGGCTGGAGCCGGCTGTGGATTGCGACATGAAGACAGAACAGGAGACCGCCGGCAGCGGAAGGTGGCCGCGGCACCGTCCCCGCTCGGCAAACACGGCGGCCGCGCAGCAGCAAAACGGGCCCCGTTTTCTGCTCCGGCTGCTCTGGTGGGCGGGATACATCATCGCCGCCCTCTTCCTGCAGCAGCAGTTTCCCGGCCTGGACGCCCTGACGTCGGGCTTTCTCCTTGCCTTGCAGGAGCGCAAGACCGTCCAGACCCTCTGGCTTTTTCTCCTCTTTGTTCTTGTCCAGGAGGGGGCGGGAAATCTTCATTTCGGCATGGCCATGCTCTGGTATGGCGGGCAGGTCCTGATCTTCCGCCTGAGTTCGCGGCTGTTTGTGGCGGACAACATTCTGTTTGTGATCATTCTTTCGGCCAGCCTGGGAGGATATTACGGTCTCCTGCTCTGGTTCATGTGCGTTCTGCAGGATGTGCCTCTGGACTACGCCCTGCTGCTGCGCGCAAGCCTTTTTCAGGCCTTGGCCATACCCTTAATCTGGAGCCTTATCCGGGCCTTCAGTCTGAGATCGGCGGGCCATGCACACTGAGGTCTTCACAGACGGATACCAGCCACCGCGCATGGGGCAATTCCTGCTGTACGCGCTGGTCGTCTTTCTCTTTCTCCTTTTTGTCCTCCGCTTCTGGTACCTGCAGGTCCTGCACGGGGAATACTATTCCCGCGTGGCCCATGACACCCGGACCAGATCGGAGAGGGTCTACGCCAACAGGGGCATTATTCTGGACGCCCGGGGCCGCCTCCTGGCTGAAAACAGGCCCGCCTATTACCTGACCCTGATTAGCGAGGACTGCCCGGATATTCCGGCCACCTTGGCCCAGGTGAGCCAATGGCTGGATATTCCTCCGGATCAGATCCGGATCAAGTACCGGCAGGGCCGCAAGGAGGGGAAATTTTTTGAACCCCTCGTCCTTGCCGCGGATGTGCCCTTTGAACGCATCCTGCAGATTGAGCCGCAGCTTTTCCTCTGGCCGGGCCTGACTGTGGAAACGCGCCAGCGCCGTTATTACCCGCAGGGCGAACTCTTTGCCCATATCCTGGGCTATGTGGCGGAAGCCAACGGCGAAGAGTTGAAGGCGGACGAGGAACTCCGGCTTGGGGACATCGTGGGCAAGCAGGGGATTGAATATATGCAGGAAAAGCGCCTGCGCGGGATCAAGGGGGCCAACATCCTGGAAGTGGACGCCCTGGGACGCCCGCTGACCAAGTACCAGAAAGCGCTCCCGAAAGCGGGGGTCAACCTCACCCTTGCCCTGGACATTGACCTGCAAAGAGCCGCCTCCCAGGCCCTGGGCGAAGAATCCGGGGCCGTGGTGATCATGGAGCCGGATACGGGCAAGCTGCGGGCTCTGGTTTCCCACCCCTCTTACGACAACAATATTTTTACCGCCAGGCTCTCCGCCAGGGACTGGGCGTCCCTGGCGGAGCACCCCCGGCACCCTTTGCAGAACAGGGCCGTGCAGAGCGTTTACCCGCCCGGGTCCGTCTGGAAGCTGATGATGGCCGGGCTGCTGCTTGAGCAGGGTCTTGATCCCAGGGCCACGGTCAGCTGCGCGGGATATGTCTCACTGGGATCCCGCCTGTTCCGCTGCCACAGGCAGGGGGGGCACGGCCAGGTGAACATGATGAATTCCCTTATCCTGTCCTGCGATGTCTATTATTACGAAATGGCCCAGAAAGTGGGCATCGACGCCATTGAGCGCTTTGCCAAAGCCTGCGGCTTCGGCAAAAGGACCGCCATCGATCTCCCCCATGAGCATTCCGGCCTGGTACCCGGCAGGGAGTGGAAGCTGGCCCGTTTCCATGAAGCCTGGCAGCGGGGGGAAACCCTGAATATCGCCATCGGGCAGGGGTTCACCCTGGTCACGCCGGTGCAGATGGCCGTTTTTGTCAGCGCCCTGCTGAATGAGGGCAAACTTCTCAAGCCGGTTCTTCTGGAGGGGGAAGAACCAGAAGTCACCGGGACCCTTCCCCTGTCCGCCCCGCACCGGGCCTTCATTCTGGAGGCCATGCGCGCGACCGCCTCAAGCGGCACGGCGCGGCGCATCTCTCGCCCGGATGCCGTCATGGGCGGCAAAACCGGCACGGCCCAGACCGTGCGCATCGGGGAGCGCCGCCTGAAAAAAAACGAAATGGAATTCCTGCATCGGGACCATGCCTGGCTGGTTTCCTGGGGGATGAAAGACGGGAAAACCTATGTGGTCGTTGTCATGGCCGAACACGGCGGCAGCGGCAGCGGCACGGCGGGGCCCATCACCGCCAGGATCTACGAGTCCCTGTTCGGGCCGCTGACCCCGCCGGGCCGCCAGCAGGTCTCCCGTGAAGGGGGGCAGCCATGATCAGCGGCGTGGACAGACGCCTTCTGGTCCACGCCAACTGGCCTCTGCTGGGTTTTGCCGCCCTGCTTTTTCTGGCGGGCATCGTCAATCTGTATTCCGCCAGCGGAGAACGACTGGAAAACGGGATCCGGGTGGCGCCCTTTTTTTACCGCCAGATTCTCTGGGGCGGCATCGGGCTGTGCGCCCTGATTCTCTGCACGCTCTTTGATTATCGCCACTTAAAGCCCCTGGCCTTTCCCTTTTTTGCCGTCACCCTCCTGCTCCTTGTCCTGGTGCCGCTGATAGGCGTCCGGGTGTCCGGCGCGCAAAGATGGATTTCCCTGGGGTTTTTCAATCTTCAGCCCAGCGAGCTGGCCAAGATCAGCACCCTCCTGATGACGACGACCCTGCTTTCCCGCTACCAGAGTCCCCTGGACTGGCCCCGTTTTTCCCTCACCCTTCTGATCGCTTTCCTGCCCTGCGCCCTGATTTTCATCCAGCCGGATCTGGGCACCGCCCTTCTCCTGCTCATGCTGACCGGAGGCATCATCCTCTACCACGGAATCAGGCTCTCCATCCTCAAGGTCTGCCTTGTTGTCCTGCCCGTGCTGCCGCCTCTCGGCTGGTTTTTTCTGCTCAAGGAATACCAGAAAAAGCGAATCCTGACTTTTCTGGACCCCTCCCAGGACCCCACAAACGCGGGCTACCACATCACCAACTCCAAAATCGCCATCGGCTCGGGGGAGATCTGGGGCAAGGGATTCCAGGAAGGCGCCCACCACCTCCTGCGCTTTCTGCCGGAAAAGCATACGGATTTTGCCCTGGCTGTGTTCAGCGAGGAATGGGGATTGATCGGCAGCCTCCTTTTGCTCACCTTTTTCTGCTGTTTTCTCCTCTGCATCGCCAACACCGCGCGAGAGGCGAAAGATCGTTTCGGCAGCCTGCTCTGCGCCGGGATCTTCTTTTATTTTTTCTGGCAAATTCTCATCAACATCGGCATGGTGGTGGGCCTTATCCCGGTGGTGGGCGTGCCCCTTCCCTTTATCAGCTACGGCGGCACCGCGACCATTGTGAATTGTATCCTGCTGGGATTTGTCCTGAATATCTCCATGCGGCGCTTCATGTTCAAGGCCAGGTAGCGCCTTTTCAGCGAATTTCGCCGTCAGGACAAGGAATTTCTTCTCTGCCAAGGATATCCCGGTTCGCGCCAAGGAAGTGTACACTGAGGGCAAGGGCATTCCGGCGGTTTTGCGCAACGCGGACAGAGGACAAAAGATATTTCGTGACGGCACAATCCAAAGAGGTCTGGCCTTTTTCGCGGACAAGTGGCAAGGTTCTTTCGGAACACGGCGGCGCCTTCTTCCGGGCGTAAGGACGGCCGGAACGGGATGCGTTGCGCAAAACCGCCGGATTGCGCACAAGCAGAGCAAGGCCGGCGCGGGATGCCCGGCCGGCGACAGAGGAGTCTGATCATGACGAAAGACAGCATTACCGCGCTCATGGGAAAAGGGGCCGAATTTCAGGGCCAGTTGGCGTTCAAGGGTACGGTGCGCATTGACGGCCGTTTTCTTGGTTCCATTACCTCTGAAGGCAAACTTGTTCTGGGCAAGGACGCCTATGTGGAAGGCACCATCAGCGTGGGCGAGCTGGAAATGCACGGCACCCTGCAGGGAGACATTTCCGTCGCGCACCGGACGCTGCTCCACGAGTCCGCCCGGCTGACCGGGTCCCTGCACACGGCCCTTCTGGCCATGGAAGAGGGCGCCCTGCTGCAGGGCGACCTCAAGATGAGCAAGGATCTGCAACTGTCCCCGGATGCCCGCGCCCTGGCCTCGGCCGAGCACCCGGTCCACTTTCCGGCCTCCTCGCTGGAACAATAAAACCTGTTCCGCTTCGAGAACCCTCATCGGGAAATTATGATGAAGAACATCGCTCCCGGGAAAGTTTTTCCCCGAGTGATCCCTTGACATTTTTCCCCTTCTGGGGGAGAAACGGCAAAATACGTTGTTACTGGACGCAGAGTCCGTTGAACCATCGCCCCCGCAAGGAAGACCCATGCTTCGATCCGCCACCCCCTCTTTCGCCGCTTTGATCTGGCGTGGTTTCTGGTGGCCCGGACCTTCCCGTGGTCCGCAGGGGGTTGTGCGGTAATCCGTATTGTACAGAAACCTTCCGGGCCGCGGGCAACTGTCCGCGGCCTTTTTTTCGTGCTTTGCGCGCGCAAGGCCCTTCGGCCGCGTGGGGAGGCTTTGCCCCCGGAGGGATTCGGGGCGGCGCCCGAGGGAACAGCGCTTCTCCGGCACATACTCTAACCCTGACGAGAACGCCATGAACATTCGCCTGGAACAAACCTGCATGTTACTGGAGAGCGATGTGGAAACCCCCATCAGCCTTTTCCTGCGCCAGATCGGGAAAGAGCAGGGCATCCTTCTGGAAAGCGCGGAAGTTGACGGACGATGGGGCCGGTACAGCGTCATCGCCGGCGATTTTCTCCTCTGCCTTCACTGCCGGAAGGGCAGACTGGACCTGGACGTCCGGGACCCGCGCCTGGAATCCCTGGCCGCTCTGGCGGGGCTGCCCTTTATCGAGGGCGTGCGGGCCGTCCTGCGGGCGCTGGAGATTGTTCCCCTGCCTCCGGAAGACAATGCCGTCTCCCTGGACAAGGAAGGAAAACCCCTCGTCTTTCCGCCCATCACCCGCGCCCTGTACGGGTATTTCGGCTACGGCGTCGCCGGGCTGCTGGAGCCGAAGCTGGCCGGGCCGCTGCCGCCGGAAAAGGCCGAGGCCTGCCTTGTCCTGCCGGGCAGCCTGACCCTGTTTGATCACAGCTACAACCGGGTCTGCCGCCTGTCCCTCGGAGAAAGACCAGCCGCTGACGCGGACGCCAGGGTCGATCCGGAACTGCTCCCCGCCGCCATCGGTCCCGTGCGCGTGAACATGGAACATGCCGCCTATCTGGAGATGGTCCGGGGTATTCAGGAGCGCATCCGCCAGGGCGAAGCCATTCAGGTGGTGCCCTCCGTGGGCTTCGACGCCCCCTTTCAGGGAGAACCATTTACCGTGTACCGGCGGCTCAGGCGCATCAACCCTTCCCCGTACATGTTCTTCATGCGCCTGCCGGACCTTGTCCTCATGGGTTCCTCGCCGGAGGTCATGGTGAGTTGCGATGCCGGCAACCTGCGGCTTTGCCCCATTGCCGGGACCAGGCCGCGGGGCGCCGGACAGATGGAGGACAATCTGTTTGAAGAGGAGCTGGTCCGCGACCCCAAGGAACAGGCGGAGCATGTGATGCTGGTGGACCTTGGCCGCAACGATCTCGGCCGGGTGGCGGCTCCGGGAAGCGTCCGCCTGGACCGCTACATGGAGGTGGAACGGTTTTCCCACGTCATGCACCTGACCTCGTATATCCGGGCGGAACTCGCACCCGGATACGACGCTCTGGACATCCTGACCGCCACCTTCCCGGCGGGCACGGTCAGCGGCGCCCCCAAGATCCGGGCCATGGAAATCATCGCCGCCGAGGAACCCGCTCCCCGGGGGCCTTACGCCGGGGCCATCGGCTGGCTGGGTCTGGACAAGGACGGCGTATACATGGATACCGGCATCGCCATCAGGAGTCTCTGGATGCGGGATGCCCGCGTTTTCTGGCAGGCTGGCGGCGGGGTGGTCTTTGATTCCTCGCCCGAAAACGAATGGAAAGAACTCAACTCCAAGGCGGGGGCCGTCCTGGACGCCATTGCCGGAGCGCACAGCCGGACGGGAGACAGCCATGTTTTTACTCATTGACAACTACGACTCCTTTACCTTCAATCTCGTCCAGGCCTTTTACGGCCTGGGCCTCACCCCCCTTGTCGCCCGCAATGATGACCCCGCCCTCCTCGGCCAGGCCCAAAATCCCGCCCTGACAGGGGTCTGCATCGCTCCGGGTCCCGGACATCCCGACGATGCCGGGCTGTGCCTGGATTTTCTGGCCGCGCTCCCTCCTTCCGTTCCTGTCCTGGGGGTCTGCCTCGGCCACCAGATTCTGGGACGGTTTGCCGGAGCGCCGGTGGTTGTGGGACCCCGGATTGTGCACGGCAAGGCCTCCGATATCCTCCACGACGGGCAGGGACTGTTTCAGGGCCTTCCCTGCCCCCTGCGGGCAGGGCGGTACCATTCCCTGCTGGTGCTGGCCGACAAGGCCGTCACCCCCCTGATCGTCACGGCCCGCACGGCTGAAGACGAGGTCATGGCTCTGGCCTTCCCGGATCGTCCCTGGGTGGGAGTGCAGTTTCATCCTGAATCCGTGCTGACTCCTGACGGTATAAACCTGCTGGCCAACTTCGCCGCCGGTTGCGGCCAGGCCGCCCTGTCCGGGGAGCGTCCAGGGCCTTCCCCGGAAATCCCCGTCCGGGAAGGCGGAGAAAGCCCCACTCCCTACCCGCTCTCGACCATCATTGATACCCTGGCCAGAGGGGAAGACCTGCCGCCCCTCATGGCCAGGGCCGGTTTCTCGCGGCTCATGGACGGCGAAATGACCCCGGCCCAGGCCGGCGCCTTTCTCCTGGGCCTGAGGGCCAAGGGAGAAACCCCGGAGGAAATGAGCGAGGCCGTCAGCGCCATCCTGGATCGGGCCGTGCCGGTGAACATCCCGCCGGGCATACGGGTTCTTGATGTGGTGGGCACAGGAGGGGACGGCCGCTTTTCCTTCAACTGCTCCACCGGCACGGCCCTGACCCTCGCGGCCCTGGGGCACCGTATCGTCAAGCACGGCAATCGTTCCGTCTCCTCCCAATGCGGCAGCGCGGACGTCCTGGAGGGACTTGGCTTCGATCTCGATCTCTCCCCGGAAGAGGTCCCGGCCAGGATAGAGGAAGACGGTTTCGTCTTCCTCTTCGCCCCGCGGTTTCATCCGGCCTTCCAGCACATTATGCCCATCCGCCGCGAACTGGGGGTGCGCACCCTTTTTAATCTCATGGGACCCCTGGTCAATCCCGCCCGGCCGGGCCTGTGCTTTCTGGGAGTGGCCCGGGCGGATCTTCTCCCTCTGGTGGCGGGCGCCCTCGCCCGCATGGGCGCCCGCTCGGGGGCCGTAATCCACGGGGCCGGCGGCTATGATGAGCTAACCACCCTGGGACCCGCGCAGGTGGCCTTTGTGCGCGGCGGACAGGTCACCCTTGCCGCCCTGGACCCCGCGGAATACGGCTTTTCCCCCTGCGACCCGGAAGACCTCATGGTCCGGGGGCCGGAACAGGGCACGGCCGTCCTGCGGGAACTGCTGGACGGAAGAGGCAAGGAATCCATGCTTCAGATGCTGGCCCTGAACACGGGATTCGGCCTGCATCTCCTGCGGCCGGAACAGCCCCTCGCCGCCTGCATGGCCGAAGCGAAACAGGCGGTGGCTCAAGGAGCGGGCGGCGCCTATGTCCGTACCCTGCTGGAGCGGAACAGGGCGCGGAAAAAGACCAGCGAGGCCAGACAATCCGCCCGTCCCGGCGCGGCCGCCTGATTGCCTTGCCAGCGCGGATCCGCCCCCGGATGTGATCCGGAAAGGAAAGCCGCGATCCGGCGGCAATCCCGCGGGCGCAAGGCGCTTCAGCCGGGCGGCGAAAAAGAGGATTTCCGAGTGAAGACACGCAGCTCCTCGCCCCAAGGCCCCCTCATCCTGGAACGGTTTCGCAAGGCCCAACTGCCCGGCCTGGAAAGCCTCCGCCTCCGGGAAAAGGCCGGGCTTCTGCCGCCCCCCTATCCGGGTCCCCGCCCCCCCTTTGCCGCCCGGCTGCGGGAGAACGGACCCGGGGCCATTATCGCCGAATACAAGCGCGCCTCTCCTTCGGCCGGAAGCATCAACCTGGCGCATGGGCCGGAAGACATCGCCGCGGCCTACGCCGCGGCCGGGGCGGCCGCGCTCTCCGTGTTGACGGAGGAGACCCACTTTAAGGGGCGACTGGACTACCTCGCCCGCATGGCAGGACCAGGCCTTCCCCTGCTGCGCAAAGATTTCCTGCTCCATCCCCTCCAGGTTGCGGAAACAGCGGCCACACCAGCTTCGGCCCTTCTGCTGATCGTGCGCATGCTTGGAGACGGCGAGCTGGACGCCCTGCTCCGGGCGGCAAAGGCCGCCGGACTGGAGGCGGTGCTCGAGATTTTTCAGCGGACGGATCTGGAACGGGCGCGCTCCGCCCTGGCCAAAGCCGCCGTATCTCCCGCCATCATCCAGGTCAACAACCGCGACTTGCAGACCCTGACCCTGGATGCCTCCCTTTCCCGGACCCTCATCCGCGACAGGCAATCCCGTGAGATCTGGATTTCCGCCAGCGGCATCAGCCGCAGGGAAGAAGTGGAGGATCGCCGGGAACTCGGTTTTGACGCGGTGCTGATCGGTTCCGCCCTGATGTCCGGAGCCGATCCCGGCGCGGCCCTGGCCGCCCTTTCCGGCAAAGGGGCCGCGGCATGAGGGGAAAAATTCCGGATGCCGGCCTGCCGCTCAAGGTCTGCGGACTGACCAGGGAGGAGGACGTGCGGCTCTGCCTGGATCTGGGGGCGCGCTTCACCGGATTCATTTTCGCCCCCCGCAGTCCCCGCCGGATTCTCCCCGGGGACGCGGCGGCCATGCCTCGGGGGCCTGCCGCCCGGGTAGGGGTCTTTGCCGGCCAGGACGCGGCCGAGGTGATCCGGACCTTGAAGCAGGCCCGTCTGGATTACGCCCAACTGCACGGGGGCGAGGATGAGGATTTTTGCCGGGCCGTGGGACCGGAACGGATCATCAAAACCATCTGGCCGGAACGTCTGGGGCGGGACGGCGCCCTCTTCCGGCGGGAGGATCTGGAAGCCGAATGCGCCCGCTTCGCCCCGGTCTGCGCCTTTTTCCTTCTGGATGCCGGCCTGCAGGGCGGCGGCAGCGGCAGGCCCCTTGCCTGGGGAACCCTGGACGGCTTTGCCCCGCCCCGGCCCTGGATTCTGGCGGGAGGACTAGGCCCGGACAATCTGGCCCAGGCCCTGGCCGCCTGTTCTCCCTGGGCTGTGGACTGCAATTCCGGGGTTGAGAAAGCCCCGGGCCGGAAAGACGCGGGAAAACTTCTGGACGCGGCGGCCCTGCTGCGCGCGTCCCAAACCGGCCCGCGCCGGGGAGGTACGGATGAACCGGGGCTCCGCCCCGGACCCCGCCGGGGGGCATGATGCCCCCCGGACCCCCTCATTTCGTCTCCCGCTGTAAACGGAGAAATTGTTCTTAGCCAAGTCGCTGCCGCTGGTGGTAATAGCTCTCACAAAATGGCCTCCCGCAAATCTTTCAGGGAGGGTGGGGTCCACCCGGCCCGTATCCGCCGGATGGAGTCAGTCGGCTTATGGAGCGGGCTGTGGGTGGATGGAGAAGGCTGTGGGTGGATGGAGCGGGCTGTGGGCGGATGGAGCGGGCTGTGGGCGGATGGAGCGGGCTGTGGGCGGATGGAGCGGGCTGTGGCTTGAAACATTGCCAGAGGGGCGATCATGCGTGACTTCAGAAAAATTGAAGCCTTCTGCAAGGTCTACGAGGAGGGCAGCTTCTCCAGGGCCGGGGAGGCCCTTTTCCTTTCCCAGCCCACGGTGAGCGCCCATGTCATCGCCCTGGAAAAGGAACTGGAGACCCGTCTCCTGGATCGCGTGGGGCGCACGGTCCTGCCCACCCCGGCGGGAGAAATCCTTTACCGCCACGCGGCGCGGGCCTTCGCCCTTCTGGATGAAGCCAGGGCGGAAATTGAAGCCCTTGCCGGCGAGGTCACGGGCGAAATGCTCCTCGGCGGCAACCCTGTGCCGATCCGCTGCCTGCTGCCCGGCGTCCTGGCCCGTTTTTCGCGCGAACACCCCAGGGTGCGCCTCGGCCTGACAATGGCCCCGGATGAAGACCTCTGTCGCATGGTCCTTAAGGGGGAACTCACAGCCGCTTTTGTCGGGGGGGAAACAGCGCGGGACCAGGACCTGGCCGCCCATCCCCTGCCGGAGGAAGAGATTCTCGTGATTGCCCCGGCCCGGATGGAGGGCTTGCCGGACGCCCCCGGCGGCGGCCTCCGGGACGGCCCGCTCGGCCTGGAGCAGGCCCTCGGCCTGCCCTGGATTCTCCCCCGGCTCCACTCCGCCACGCGGCGCGCCTTTGAACACGCCCTGCGTCTCGCCGGCTGCAGCCCGCGCCTGCTCAGGTCCCGGCTGGAAGTGGACGGCGCCTCCACCGCCATCCGGTATGTGGAAGCGGGACTCGGCCTGGGGCTGGCCCTGCGGCCGTGCGTGGAAGACGCCCTGGAACGCGGCGTCCTGCGCGCCTTTTCCCTGCAAGGAGTTCGCGCCAGCCGCCGCTATGCCTGCCTGTTCCATGCCCGCCGGGCGCTCTTCCCCGCCGCCGCCGCCTTCCTGGAGATCCTCCGGGAGGAGACCAGCCGCCGGGAATCCGCCCGAGCAGTCCGCGAATAATACCCCTTCGCGCTAAGCTGAACTTCCAGACTATTTTCGACGTAACTATCTTAATTAAACTGAACTTCCAGACTATTTTCGACGTAACTATCTTATTTTACATAGATTATAAATTTGAACATGTTCTGTTACTGGCTACAGCCGGTCTGGTTTTATGTGCAACAGTTCAAAGGCCTTC